>NZ_JBEKVH010000018.1:0-38388 GCF_049514155.1 Roseiarcus sp.
CGGCCCATCACCACCGACGAGATCACCATGATGACGCCGATCGACAGGTCGATGCCGGCGGTCAGGATCACCAGCGTCTGTCCAACGCCGAGAATGCCGGTGACCATCACCTGGGTCAGGATCGTCGAGAAATTGCTCGCGGCGGTGAAGCGCGAGGGATTGACCGCGACGCCGAGCAGCAGGCCGAGCACCAGCACGACGAAGGGAACGGTGGTCGGGTAGACATGGAGGAAGCGCTGCAGACGCTGAAGCGTCGTGAGCCGGTCTTCCTCGAACGTCGCGACCGAGGCGGCTGCTCCGGCCAACGCCTGCTCGAACTCCTGGGGCGCATGCCCCCCTGCGGATGAGGCTTCGCTCATGGCCACCCCGTCGCTCCCTCGCCGTCGATGCGATATTGTAAAATCGGCGCCCGCGACAGGCGGGCGCCGACTGATCGACTCTTGACGGAATTACGCTCCTGACTTCGGGCTAAATCAACCCCAGCAGAGCTTCAAGCCCTCGTCGGTGGTGATCGAGGGAACGCCGGGCACCGGGTGGTCGGTGACAAGCTTCTCGCCGGTGTCGATGCTGGTGGGCTTTTTGCCGGTCTTGATGAAATCGGCCACGGCCTGGACGCCGTCGGCGGCCATCAGCAGCGGATATTGCTGCGAGGTGGCGCCGATGATGCCTTCCTTGACCCACTTGACGCCCTGGCAGCCGCCGTCGATCGCGACCAGCGTCACGCCCTTCTCCCTGCCTGCCGCCTTGAGGGCCGCGTAGCCGCCGTAAGCCGCCGGCTCGTTGATCGCATAGACGAGGTCGATCTGGTCGGCCTTCTGCAAGATGTTCTCCATCCCCTTGCGACCGGTATCGGTCGAACCCTGGGTCAGCTCGGAGCCGACGATCTGCGGGCTGTCGCTCGGCGCGAAGTGCTTGGGATCCTTCACTGTGATGCCGAAGCCGGTGAGGAAGCCGTTGTGGCGCAGATAGGCGACGGACGGCTGATTGGGCGTCAGGTCGAGCGTGGCGATCTTGGCGCTTCCCGCTTTGTCGCCGAGCGTGCCCTTTGCCCACTCGCCGATCAACTCGCCGGCCTTGAAGTTGTCGGTGGCGAACAGCGCGTCGGCGGCGTCGACCGGATCGAGCGGCGTGTCGAGCGTGATGACGATGATGCCAGCGTCGCGCGCCTTCTTCACCGAAGGCACGATCGCCGTCGAATCGCTCGGCACCAGCAGGATGCCCTTGGCGCCGGCGGCAATCAGCTGCTCGATCGCCTTGACCTCGCCGTCGTTGTCGCCGTCAGCCTTGCCGGCGTAGGCCTGCGGGGTGAGGCCAAGCTCCTTGGCTTTGGCCTCGAAGCCCTCCTTCATCTTGACGAAGAACGGATTGGTGTTGGTCTTGGTGATGAGGCCGACGATGTCGCCCGCGTAAGTAGGCGTGGCGACGGCTATCGCGGCGGCTGCAACGGCGGCGCTCGTCAAAAGTGCGAGTGTTCTCGACATACAATTCCTCCCTGAACAGCGGGCTCGGCGGCGTTTCCCGCGTCTCACGCCCGTAGCGCTACGGCGACGAAGCGGTCTCTTTTTGCCAACCCGCTTCGCGCCGTCGACGCTATTAGGAGCGCGCCCTACCCCCAAGTCAAGGATAATTACTCCGGTCTGATTTAATATTGACGCGGCGCTTCGACGCTTGCATGCTTGGCGCAGAGATCGCGGACGCGGCATGCTAGAGATGCGGCGACGGCCGGCGCGGCGAGGGTCACCCGCCGGCGGGGAACACCGCGACAGGAGTCTCGATGCCGGCGCCGGACGACGAGCGCGCGCCTTATGTATCGCCGTCGCCCGCCAACGCCGGCGGCGCCGACCAGGCGGGCGTGCGCCTGTACAACGAGCGGCTGATCCTCTCGCTCGCGCGCCGCTTCGGGCAATTGTCGAAGATCGAGGTCGCGCGCATCACCGGCTTGTCGGTCCAGTCGAGTTCGACGATCATGAACCGCTTGCAGGCCGACGGGCTGCTCAAGCGCGAGGCGCCCTTGCGCGGCCGGGTCGGCCAACCGACCGTCCCCGTCTCGCTCGATCCCGAAGGCGCGTTTTCGATCGGGCTGAAGATCGGCCGTCGCAGCTTCGATCTGGTGTTGATCGATTTCTGCGGCGCGGTGCGCCGTCGCGCCCACCGCACCTATCCTTATCCGACGCCGGATCTGGTGATGAATTTCATCAACGACGAGCTCGCGCCGCTGGTCGCCTCGTTGACGCCGAAGCAGCGCCGCCGCATCGCCGGCCTCGGCGTCGCCGCGCCGTTCCAACTGTGGAACTGGGCGGCCGAGATCGGCGCGCCCGCCGAAAAGATGGACGCCTGGCGATCGTTCTCGATCGAAGAGGAGCTGGCGCGCGTCACGCCTTTCAGCGTGACGCTCTGCAACGACGCGACTTCGGCCTGCGCCGCCGAATTCTTCTTCGGCGAAGCGTGGCGGCGCCGCGACTTCCTTTACTTCTTCCTCGGCGCTTTCGTCGGCGGCGGACTGGTCCTCGACGGCGCGCTCTATCCCGGCCGCACCGGCAACGCCGCCGCCGTCGGCTCGATGCCGATCGCCGCGCTGGAGGGCAGCGGTTCGCCGACCTCGCAATTGATCTCCCGCGCCTCGATCTACCAGCTCCAGCGGCGGATCGAGGCGGCGGGACGCGACCCCTCGTCGCTCTGGCGCACGCCGGAGATCTGGGACGATTTCGGCCCGCTGCTCGACGACTGGATCGACGAGGCCGCCTACGCGCTCGCCTACGCCTCGCTCGCCGCGATGTCGATCATCGACGTCGAAGCGATCGTCATCGACGGCGCGATGCCTCCCGACGTGCGCGAGCGTCTGCGCCTGCGGGTCGCGGCCCAACTCGACACGCTCGATCGACGCGGTCTGTCGGAAGCGACGATTCTCGCCGGGGCGATCGGCGCCGATGCGCGGGCGATCGGGGGAGCGGCGCTGCCGCTGATCAAGGCCTTTGCGCGCGACCGCGAACTGGTGTTCAAGGACACGCTGGGCGACTCGAACCGAGCGGCGGCGCCGCCGCCGCTGCGCCGTCTTGTTTCTGTCGCTTCGTCTGGTCCATGAACCTGCCTCGTCCGCCCCTGCGAAAGGCGCGGGGCGGGTCGTATGTGTCGCCGCGTCGGTGCGCCGCCGGCTCGTGGAACGAGGAATTCGAATGAGCGCGTTCACTCGCCGCGATTTTCCCGACGGGGCCGTGCTCGCTCCGGCTTTCGCTCAGTGGACCGCCGAACGGCTCGCCGCAGGCGTCGCGGCGCGCGGCGCGGCGCTGCTGATCGTCTCGGGCGGCCGCACGCCGTTGCGCTACTTTCGCGCGCTGTCCGATCAGCCGATCGACTGGTCGCGCGTGGCGGTGACGCTCGCCGACGAACGGCGCGTCGCCGACGACTCGCCGCGCTCCAACGCCAAACTGGTGCGGGAAGCGCTGTTGCAGGGACGCGCCGCCGCCGCGCCATTCGTTCCGCTCGCCGATGTGCGGCTCGACGAAGACCAGGAGCTCGCCGCCGCCAACGCGCGCATCGTCAACCTGTCCATGCCCGCGGACGTCGTCGCGCTCGGCATGGGCGACGACGGCCACACCGCTTCGTGGTTCCCCGGCGCCGACGGGCTCGCCGAGGCGATGGACCCGGCGGCGCGCCTGCTTGTCGCGCCGATCCGCGCCGCGGGCGCGCCGGAGCCGCGCCTGACGCTCACCGGTCGCGTCCTGCTGCGCGCGCGCGCGATCGCGCTGCATATCGAAGGCGCGGACAAGCTCGCCACGCTCGACAAGGCGCTCGGCGCCGGACCGGTCGAAGCGATGCCGATCCGCGCCGTGCTGCGCTGCGCCGCCGACAGGCTGACGATCTTCGCCGCCGCAGCGTGACGCGCCGCGCTCACGCTCGATCGTCACGCCGAACGCATTTGCCGCGCCGATGTCAACCCAGCGCTTGAGCCGCAAATGGGCGAACGTCGCGGTCACGGCGCAGCGCGCGAAAGCCCTGGAAGGGGCGCTTCCGGGGCTTTGAGGTTTTGACGGAAGCGCCGCTCACGCCGTTGATGCGAGCTTGTCGAGCGCAGCCCGGCCGTCCAATACGCCGATCTCGACTTCGAACGTCCGACGTTCGCCGACGGCAAGCGGAGAGATCCGACCCTGCCGTATCAATTCGGCCCGTCGGTCGAGGCGGTGAGTCGCCGGCTCCAGCCCGACGACGTACTCCTGCTCGCCGAGCATCTTCCATTGCACGAACTGCGGAAGATTCGCGACGCGATACCGGACATAGCCGCCGACGCCGAGCCGCTCGTTGAAAATCGCGGCGAATGCGCGGCCGTCCTTCGCTCTCAAGTCGTGATAAAAGCACTGCTCGACATAACTCGCCTGCGGCTCGCCCAGCCGGTCGTGATCGGCGACAGCCTGCGCTGGCGTGGGATCGCGCGCCTCGACGCCTCCGCCCGACGTAAAGATGCGGCTGTCGGCGCTGACGATCGGGTAGCCGAAGTTGCAGTGATAGAGCAGCATCATCGGCTCGGGCCGCGAGCCGGCGTTCTCGACGACGTCGCGCACAACCAGCGCATTCGCGCCGAGTTGGGTGGTGATTTCCCGATGCAGCACGAGGCACTCGCCGAACGTCCTGGCTTGGCGGACCGTGCCCGCCACTCGGATCATGTAGTCGTCGCCCTGCCAGTCCTGGGAAACGCAGACGTCCTCGGCGGGGATGTTGGAGACCCGGCCATGCAGGCCGAGGCTCTCGTCGCCATCTTGAACGGGCGGACCGATGTTGCTGAGGCCGGCCGTGGTCAGGAGACCGGCGAAGAAGTTACGAAGGAACCCCTCGGCGCCCTTTTCGACGAAATGCGCCGACCCGACGACGCCGCTCTTGGATATGTAGCCAATCGGCGCGCCTTTGTATGAAGCCCACGCAATGTCGAGCCCGCGCCCTGGGAGCACGGTGAACGCGAAGCCAGTTCCCGTCTTGACGTCGACCGCATTGACTCCCTTGGCCAGCCCCGAACTCAGCTCGCTGGCGCGGGCGCCGGCGATCTGGGACATTTGGCCGACCCTGCGGGTCAGATCCGCTTTGCTGACGAGGCGTCCAAAAAGCTCCACCAAGATCTTCCTCCCTGCACGTCGATGCGCCTCGCATCGAACGGATTCGCGGTCGCCCCGTTTGCGACCGCCAACGCCATCGGCGACGATGGCGTTCGTCAACTCTAGGGGTCTTCGTATCGTTCGTTCTTGCTTTGGCGCATAGCCCGATCAAGCGTCCGATATCGGATTTCGGTGGACCTCGTCAAAACGCGACGTCACGTCGCGCCTTCCGCCGACTGTTTGCCGATCTTCGCCGCCGCTCAGTCGTAGTGCCTCAGCGCGTTCCAGTTGTCGGCGAGCGGCGCCCGCGGATGGCGCAGGACCCAGATCGTCAGGCCGTTCTCGTAGGGCATCGCATACGCGCTGTCGGTGCGGCCGACGGCGCGAACGTCGTCGTAGAAGCGGTCGAAACGCGCAGCGTCGCGGCCGAGCGTGATGACCACATCGCCAGACGCGCCGCGCGGCCCCCAGAGAAAGTAGGAATTGTGGCCGCTGATCGCCGGCGGGCCGCCGAGCGCCGGTCCATAGACGTCGAGCGCAGCGGCCTCGCCGTAATTGGGGGCGAAGAAGACCGCCTGCGCGCGCTCGTCGGGCGGCAGGTCGCGATAGACGGCGGAGACCGCCGCCGCCATCTCGCGCCAGCCGAACATGTCGGCGAAATACTGCGGCAGCGCGGAGAGCTTCATGTTCTCGGTCTGGGTCGCCTTGGGCGAGAAGCCGCCCGCCCGCATATAGGCGACCAGCGCATCCGGCGGCAGGATCGGCAGAACGGTCGGCGCGGCGAACAGGCCGGGAACGACGACGACGGCAATCGCGACCCCGCGCGCGATCGGGCGCTTGAGCCACGCACCCCACGCGACGGCGCCGGCGGCGATCAGCGCCGGATAGATTGGCGTGACGTAGTAGGCCTTGCCATTGGCGACAACGACGATCGCCAAGACGACGACGTAGGCGATCGCCAGGGTGCGCAGCTCCGGACGCAGCGGCCGCACGCCGAGCCGCCACAGGCCGGCGAGCCACACCGGCGCCGAAGCGGGACCGACGAAGAGAGCCTGCTGCAGCAGGAAGCCGAGCGGCGACCGCCCAACGGCCTTGCCGCCGACGTCGGCGCCGGCGACGCCGAGGAACGGCCAGCCGTGCAGCGCCTGCCACAGGACATTGGGCAGCGCGATCGCCAGCGCCAGCGCGGCGCCGGCATAGAGCCACGGCCGCGCCAGGCTGCGCCGCAGCGGGGTCGCGACGGCGCCGACCGCGAACGCGGCCATGTAGAGAGCGATCAGATACTTGCTCTCGAAGCTGACGCCGACGACGGCGCCGAAGGCGAGCCACCAGCGCTCGTCGCCGCCATCGACGAGGCGCACCAGAATCCAGGCGCAGGCGAGCCAGGTGAGCGGCTGCAGGCAATCGGTCGACAGCAGCACGCCGTCGGCCAGCAGCGCCGGCGCGAACAGAACGCAGAGCCCGGCGAGCGCCTGAGCGAAGCGGCCGCCGCCGAGGCGGCGAGCCAGATCGGCGGTCAGCGCGACCGTCGCCGCCGACGCCAGCGCCGGGACGAGCCTGAGCGGCGTCAGCGCGGTCCCGAACAGTTTGAAGGAAGCGGCGGCGATCAGCGGGATCAGCGGCGGCTGATCGACATAACCGAAGGCGGGATGCAAGCCGCAGACGATGAAATAGAGCTCGTCGCGAAAGACGTCGTAATGCGCGTTGGCGACGAGATGGACGAGGAAGCACGCCGCGCCGAGCCACAGCGCCGGCGCGCCGGCGATTCCCCGCAATCTCGTGGGCCGAACAGCGTCGTTGGTCGCTGTTGCGCTCAAGCGTCAGCCCCTTCCAGCGTGATTGCGCGCGCCCACGACGGGCCAAGCGAGGCCGGCGACGGCTGTAGCATATCGACGCGTCATATAAGTGGCGGCGGGGCGGCTGCGCGCGCCGCCGCCCCGCGCGGCGCTTCGTCGCGGCTCGGACAGCCGAGAGCGTCGGCGCCGCGGCGAATTTGGACTGAACGGAAACACGCGGCAAATTATGTATGTACGCCACATTTATTTTCAGATTGTGTAGCTCCTATTCACATTCAATTTCCTCTCCCCTCCTGCGCCTATTGCGCAACTCATTTGAATAGGGAGGGACACCGCGTTGTCTTCCATGCTGACCATGCCCGAAATCGAGGCGCGCAATCCGGAAATCGATGTGCGCAACCTCTGCGTCCTGGTGACCGCAGGCGCCAGCGGGATCGGTCGGGCCATTGCGGAAAGCTTTGTCGCCGCCGGAGCAAAGGTCCACGTGACCGATGTGGTCGAATCGACTCTCGCGGCGACGATTAACGCTGTGCCGGGGCTGACGGGAACGGTCGGCGACGCCTCACGCGCAGACGACGTGCATCGCGTTTTCGTCGATGTCTCGGCCCGGTTTGGCGGGCTTGATCTTCTGGTCAACAACGCCGGCATCGCGGGGCCAACCGGTCGCGTGGATGAATTGACCGCCGCCGACGTCGACAAGACGATCGACGTCAATCTCAAGTCGCAATTCTATTTTCTCGAGCGCTTCGTGCCGCTTCTGACGGACTCCAAGCGCAATCCCTCGATCATCGGCATGAGTTCGGTCGCCGGGCGCTTAGGCTACGGATTTCGCACGCCCTATTCAGCGACCAAATGGGCGATCGTCGGCCTCATCAAGTCGTTGGCGATCGAGCTTGGGCCTCTGGGCGTTCGCGCCAACGCGATCCTCCCCGGCGGGGTGCAGGGCCCGCGGATGGACCGCGTCATCGCCGCGCGCGCGGAGGCCATGGGCGTCACCTTCGAAGAAATGCGCAACGAGTATCTCCGCAAGATCTCCTTGCGGAGAATGGTCGAGGCCAAGGATGTCGCCAACTTGGCTTTGTTTCTCGCCTCCGATCTGGCGCGCAACATCAGCGGCCAAGTCATCAGCGTCGATGGAAACACCGAGACCGCCTGACCAAGCCGCCATGGAGCAAAGACTGTGAAACTGAGAAGACGCAAGGTCATCATCTCGTGCGCCATTACCGGCTCGGTGCACACGCCATCGATGTCGGGATATCTGGCGGCCAATCCGGAACAGATCGCTCAACAGGCGATCGAGGCAGCGCGCGCGGGAGCCGCGATCCTGCACCTCCATGCCCGCAATTCGGCCGACGGAAGCCCGACGCCCGACCCTGCCGTGTTCGAACAGTTTGTGCCCAAGATCGCGGCGCAGACCGATGCGATCATCAACATCACGACCGGCGGGAGCTCCCGCATGACGCTGGACGACCGTCTCGCGTACCCTCTGGTCGCCAAGCCCGAACTGTGTTCGCTCAACATGGGATCGATGAATTTCGCCTTCCACAAGGCAGGAAGCGGGATCGCCGACTGGAAGCATCCCTGGGAACAGGGCCATATCAAAGGTTCGGAAAACGTCATCTTCCGCAATACGTTCGCCGACATCCGCGACATCATTGCACGGCTCGGCGAGGCGTACGGCACGCGATTCGAGTTCGAGTGCTACGACGTCGGGCACATTTGCAACCTCGCCTACTTCGTCAACGAGGGGCTGCTGAAGCCGCCGCTGTTCCTGCAGTGCTGCCTGGGCATCATGGGCGGGCTCAATACCGATCCGGAGAACCTGTTCCTGATGCGCAGCACGGCCGACCGGCTGCTTGGGCGCGACAACTACGAGTTCTCCGTGCTCGGAGCGGGACGGCACCAGATGTCCTTGGTCACGATGGGCGCAATCATGGGCGGCCATGTGCGCGTGGGCCTCGAGGACAGTCTGTATCTCGGGCGAGGCCAGCTGGCGCCGTCGTGCGCGGCGCAGGTGCTCAAGATTCGTCGCATCCTCGAGGAATTGTCGTTGGAGATCGCGACGCCTTCAGAGGCGCGCGAAATCCTGGAGACGAAGGGCGCGGACAAAGTGGGGTTCCGTGGCTAACGTTCCCGCAACAGTCCGAAGGGGGCAGCGAAGGGGCAGCCTGCTCGAATATATCGTCATGGGCGTCACCGTGGCGATCGTGCTGCTGCTCTCGGTCTTCGTCCAAGGGTTCGCCACCTTCGGAAATTTGCGAGTCATCGCATCAAATTCGGCCGCCTTGCTGATCCTGAGCTGCGGGATGGGAATGGTCATCATTTCCCGCGGCCTCGATCTGTCGATGGTCGCGATCATGGTGGCGGGCGCCGCCACTTTTGCGACGTTCTCCAATGCCGGTTATTCCGAGCCGGCCATCGTTGGGCTGACGTTGCTGGTGACGGCGGCGCTCGGCCTCGCCAACGGATGGCTGATCGCCTACGTCGAAATACCAGCAATGCTGGCGACTCTCGCGTCGGCGATGGCCATAGCCGGATTTTTCCGCTTTGCCGTGCTTCGGGGCGAGTTCTTGCTGTTGCTGCCGCCGGACAACCCCGCGGTCGTATTCTTTTCGCGAGACGTTGTGCCCGGGCTGACCGCGCCGGTGGCGGCCATGATCATCACCTTTGTGGTGACGTGGCTTTTGCTGCGCTTCACGACCCTCGGGCGCATCACATACGCGATGGGGGACAATTTTCAGGCGGCCCGGCTGATCGGCCTTCGCGTGCGACCGGCGACGCTGTTGATCTACATGTACGCCGCGCTGACGGCGCTGGTGGCGGGGCTGGTGATCGCGGCGTCCAGCGGAACCGTCGATTTCCGCACCGTCGCAAATGGCAGTCTTCTCTATGAAGTCATTCTCGTCGTCGTGCTGGGAGGAATACCGCTGCGCGGCGGACGCGGAGGCATGAGAAACATCCTTGTCGGGTGCGCCCTGATCGCCGTGATGCGCAATGGGATGACGCTCTTCGACCTCTCGACCCAGATGCAGGACCTTCTCAAGGGCGTCGTTCTGATCATTGCGGTCGCGACCGACAACTACTTCAACCCCAGAGATACGGAGACCGATACGGTCGGCGATCTCTGAGAAGAAACACTCAAAAAACGTGCTCGCAACCAGGGAGGAAAACATGTTGTCGAGAGTGAAGAGCAGTCTAGTAAACATCGCTGCAGGCATCGCGGTCTGTGCGGCTTTCGCCCTCAGCACGGGCGGCGCGCAGGCCGACAGCAACATCGCCGGCAAGAAGGTCATCTTCGTGCCGATCGCGGCGGGCCTTACTTTGACCGAAGCCTGGTCGCGCCGCGTGAAGGAGCATGCGGACTACTATGGCTACAGCTTCGACATCCGCGACCCCGCCTTCAAAATGGATGCGATGTCGGAGTTGCTGGCCAAGGCCATCAGCGACAAGCCGGACGTGCTCATTGTGCACAATCCGACCGTTCAGCTTCTGGCGCGTCAGATCAAGGAAGCTGAATCCAAGGGCATCAGGGTGGTTCAGATCAACCTTCAATCGAACCAACCCTCGACCGCCTACACGGGCGCGAATTGGGAACGCATCGGGCGCGAAATCGCCGAGGATATCGTCAAGGAATGCGGCGCCGGCAGCGGAAAGTCGGGGGAAGTCTCGATCATCCCCGGCCAATTGACGGCGGCCGACAGCGTGATGCTGAACCAAGCCGCGTTCAAGGTCTTTGCGGCCCATCCGGAAATCAAGGTGGTTTCCAACCAGGCGTCGGATTGGGAACCCGAGAAGGCGCGTCAGATCACCACGACGGTCCTCCAACAGCACCCGAACCTCTGCGCGATCTTCGGGCATTGGGATGTGCACACGATGGGCGCCGGCAAGGCGGTCAAGGACGCCGGGCTCCAAGGCAAGGTCATCGTTTATGCGACCGGCGGCGGCGACGACAAGACCTGCCAGGCGGTCGAGGACGGGATTCTCAATCGGGTCTGGAGCTACGACGCTGACGGTCAGGGTCGCGACCTCGCCGATCTCGTCGACGTTCTTCTCCAGGGCGGGGCCGCCACGGATCATACGATGCTGACCATCGACTCTCCGCTGAAGATCATCAAACTCGGCCCGGGCTATGACAAGAACCTCTGCTTCAAGCTGTAGCCGGCAAGCGAGGCCTTGCTGAGTCAATCGACATTGCGCCGCGGGGTCCTTTCGGGGACCCCGCGTTCGCCAAGCTGATGGATATCCAACTTGTCAGTTCCGATCGACTTTGCCCGTTTGCCCCGCCAGCGCGTGCCGCGCTTTGTGGTTTCGCCGCGCCGGATTTTGTCTGACGTCCTGTCGAAAGGCTGGATCGAGGGCGCGATTCCGTTCGTCGCTTTCATCGCCCTGATTTTAGGCGTCGTCATTTTCTCGAAAGGGTACGTCAGCGCCGCCAACATGCGCAACCTCGCTCAGTTCGCCGCCGACGGCGCGCTGGTGACCCTTGCGCTCCTGATCGTTGTGGCTGTCGGCGGCATCGATTTGTCGGTCGGCTCCAACTTCGCGATGTCGGCGTTCGTCGCGCTCTACGGATTCCATATTTTGGGTCTGCCGGTTTTGGTCCTTCTCGGCCTCAGCCTCGGGTGCGGCGCCCTGATCGGCGCCGTCAACGGGGCGCTTGCGGGATTGCTAGGCTGCGGAGCGCTACTGACGACGCTCGGCATGATGATCACGGTGCGCGGACTGTTCACCTTGGCGTCTCAGGCTCAATTGGTCCAGATTTCAATCAGCGCGCGCAGCGACGATCTATGGGATTGGATCGGCGCCGAGAAGCCGTTGGGAATACCGGTCGGCTTTTGGGTCCTCGCCGTCGTTGCCGTGCTGATCTTTTTCATGTTCCGGCAGTCTCGGTTCGGCTGGCACATTCTTGCGGTCGGCGGCAACAGGAAGGCTGCGCGACACGGAGGGATCAGCGTCAAACTGACCGTATTCTTCGCCTACGTGATCGCAGGGATGATCGTTGGCCTTTCCGCATTTCTCTTCGCCGCGCGGCAAGACAGCATCGGCGCGGACACCGGCATCGGCATGGAGTTCTTCACGTTGACCGCATTGGTGGTCGGCCTTGGCGGATTCGTGCCCGGACGCGGATCGGTCGTTTCCGTTCTGATGGGGTTCGCCACAGTCTACATTCTGGGCGACGTGCTGATCAACTCCGGCTTTCGCGGTGATTCCACCCAGTTTGTGCTTGGCTTGATCATCATCGTGATCCTCGGGATCGATGTGAAATTCCGCAAGAACCGGCACCGCCTGTTGGCGTCGACGTATCTCGATCCGATCGTCTTCGACACGGACGCCGTGCAAGGCATGGACAGTCTGATGCCGGGCGAAATTGCGCCCAAGCTGTCGGGCGCCGAGCTGATCGCCGTAGGGAAGATCGACGGACCTGAGGACGTGGCTCTCGACGCCGACGACAATCTGTACTGCGGCACCCGTGATGGACACATCATACGGATCGCGGCGCCGGATTACAAAGAGGTCAGCGTTCTCGCCAATACAGGAGGGCGGCCGCTCGGGCTCACGTTTGATTCGGAGCAGCGTATCGTGACCTGCATCTCCGGCATGGGCCTGGTGCGCGTGACCTTGGACGGCAAAGTCGAATTGTTGGCGGATCAGACCGAGCGCAGCCTCGTCAGCGTCCAGGACGACACGACGATTCGGATGGCCGACGATCTTGATATCGGCCCTGACGGCACGATCTATTTCACCGACGCGACCAGGCGCTTCGATATCGAAAACTGGGGTCTCGATTTGCTGGAGGGGCGTCCCAACGGTCGGCTGCTCAGCTTCGACCCGAAGTCGCGTAAGACTCGGACGATCTGCGACTACCTGGTTTTTCCCAACGGCGTGTGCCTCGCGCACGACCGCCGGCATTTGCTGGTGGCGAGCACCTGGGCCTGTTCGATCCTGATCTTCGATCTGCAGAACCTGTCGGACGGGCCGCGGATCTTCATTCGCGGCCTGCCGGGTTACCCCGACAACATCAACCGGTCCTCCGACGGCGGTTACTGGATCTCGCTCGCCGGAATGCGAAACCCGGTGATCGATGAGGCGATGAGGATACCGGGAACGCGCCGGCGGATGACCAGGCGCGTCCCGCCGACAAACTGGCTGTTCGGCAATCTCAATATCGGGGGCGTGCTCAAGGCCGACGGAGCAGGACGGATCGTCGATGCGCTTTGGGATAAGCCGGACGGACCGCTCTATATGATCACCTCGACGTGCGAGCACAAAGGCATGCTCTATCTCGGCGGCACCACCAACAACAAGATCGGGCGCCTGGCCCTCGCTGGGGCTGACCGCGAATGGACCAGCCCCAACAGCTATTGGAAGAAGGTGTGAGCCGTGTTCTTCCGGGGCGACAAACAAAAAACGATAACGATGACCTTGGAAGGCGCCTTGGGCCCCAATGGTCGCCTTGACGAAGCCGACGCCATTCCGATGGCGGCGCCCGAAGCGGTCTGTGTGGACGGCGCCGGCCAGCTCTTGGCCTCGTCGGGTTCGAACGTGTTTCGGATTCAGCAATGGGGCATGAAGCCCGAACTCTGGGGAAGCTTTGACGCCCCGGTGTCGGCGCTCGCCGCAAGCGGGGGTGGGCGCATCGCGATCGGTCTTTCGGGGGGGCGGATCGTCGTGCGCGATGCGGCCGGCGAATCCTTGGCCGGCTGGACGCCGACGTCCAGTCCGCGCGCGGTCGCCGATTGTCTCTTTCTGTCCGAGGACGAGCTGGTTGTCGTCGATCACGGCTACCGGCCGGACGAGCCGCTTCTTTCGATTGCGCCTTGGGATTCGGCGGCGCGGGGCCAATTGATCGAAATAAGCCGATCCGGCGAGACGCGGGTCATCGCGACGGGACTGCATTGTCCGATGGGCGTCGCCGTCGGGCCCAACGGCGCGCTGGTGGTGACCGAATTGGAACGCGCGCGGGTCGTCGAAGCGTCGGGTCGGGTGTTGCAGGCGGGGTATCCGGCCTATCTCGGTCGGATCCGCAGGATCGACAACGGATATGCGATCGCTTGCTTGTCGCGGCGCGATGCGCTGATCGAGTTTCTCAAGACAGAGCCCGAGTTCGTGGCGAGGATGAAGGCCAGAATCGAACCCAAGCACTGGATATCGCCACGCGTGGTTCCAGAATTCAGTCATGATTTCCCAATCGAACTCGGAGCGACCCGCCTGTTCGGGGAAATTAAGCCTTGGGCGCCGTCATTCTCCTACGGGCTGCTGATCGAGACGGACTTCGCCATGATGCCGGTCAGCGCGGCTCATTCGCGCGCAAACGGCGTCCGTCATGCCATTTCCGATGTCGTCTCCTGGAACGGAGCCCTGATTGCCGTAAGCCGCGGCAGCGGCGCGATCCTGAAACTCGACTCCGCGGGACATGCGATATGAGCCGTAGTCCGATCGTTCGCCTGGAAGGCATCACCAAGCGCTACAGCGGCATACCCGTACTCGAAAACGCGAATTTCGACCTGTACCCGGGCGAGATTCACGCTCTTGTCGGGGAGAACGGCGCAGGCAAGTCCACGCTATGCAAAGTGATCGCGGGCGTCATCTTGCCCTCGGAAGGCCGTCTGTTCATCGACGAGCGGGAAGTCCATTTGACCGCGCCGAAAGACGCGGCCCCCTATGGCGTTTCGATGGTGTATCAAGAATCCAGCCTCGTTCCGCAGTTGACCGCGGCGCAGAACATGGTTCTCGGGCGCGAGCGCGTATTCAATTCCGTCCGGGGAACGCGAAACGCGGCGCGACAAGTGCTTCAGCGCCTCAACTTCAATGTTGAACCATCGCAATTGGCCGGCTCGCTGTCCGCCGCCAAACGCCAGATGGTCGAGATCGCGCGAGCCGTGCTCAATGACGCTCGGATCATCATTCTCGACGAACCGACCGCCACCTTGACGCCCGAAGAGGCGGATCACCTGTTCGAATTCATGCGGACGCTGCAAAAGGCCGGCGTGGCGATGATCTTCATCTCGCACGCGCTGGAAGAGGCCTTGATGTACGCCGATCGCATCACGGTTCTCCGCAACGGCCGATTGATGAAGACCGGGCTGGCGAGCGAGTTTGACCGCGACAGTCTCATTCACCACATGATCGGCGAAGAACTCAAAGCGCGTCAGCCGGCGCCCCGCAGGGTCCGCGCGGCCCGATCCGCGCTCCCCGTGCTCCGCGTGGAAAACATCCGCTGGGGTAGCGTCGTCAATAACATGTCGTTTTCAATATTTCCGGGGGAGATCACGGGCATCGCCGGGCTTATCGGCTCGGGGCGCAGCGAGGTCGCCAAAGTCATCATGGGACACACCAAACGCAACTTTGGCGGCGGCAAAATCTGGCTGGAGGGGCGCGAGATCCGATATCGCGTGCCCTCGCAGGCGGTGGAGGCCGGAATCGCCTATGTCACCGAGGACCGCAAGCTCGAGGGCCTCTTCGACATGATGACGGTGCAGGACAATATCGGGCTCGGATGGCTGGCGAAATTCGCGCGAAGCGCCGTTGTCGCCCCGTTTGCGAAGATGCGCGCGATCTCGAGCGAGTGGGAAGACCGTCTCTCGATCCGTCGCGTCAGCAACGACCAGAAGGTGCTGTATCTCTCCGGGGGCAACCAGCAGAAGGTCGTCTTCGCCAAGTCTTTGTCGCAGAAGCCGAAGCTCGTGATCTTCGACGAGCCCACCAGAGGCGTGGACGTGGGCGCCATCGCCGAAATTCGCGAGATCATCCGCGCCTTCGCCGACAGCGGCGCTGGCGTGATGTTGATTTCGTCCTATCTGCCTGAGATCCTCGACCTCTCCGATCGCATTCTGGTGGCCAAAGGCGGCGCCATCGCCGCGGAATTCGCGCGATCGGAGGCCACCGCCGAGAAGATCCTCGACGCTGCGATTCGTTGATCGGCAAGCAAATTCCACTCCGCTTCGCTGATCGGCGGCGCGCCGAGGACGATTGTGTTCCGTGAAGGAGAGCCCAGAAACATGACCATTCGCTTCGACGGCAGAGTCGCGATTGTCACCGGCTCGGGCGGCGGGCTCGGGCGCTGCCACGCGCTGGGATTGGCGTCGCGCGGCGCGAAGGTGGTGGTCAACGACATCGGCAAGGACGGCGCGGCCTCCGACAGCGCGCTGAAAGTCGTCGATGAGATTCGCGCCGCCGGCGGCGTCGCGATGGCCGACGGCGCCGATGTCGTCAATTTCGAGCAGATCACGGCGATGGTCGCGCGCGCCGAGAAGGAATGGGGCCGGATCGACATCCTGGTCAACAATGCCGGCATCCTGCGCGACAAATCGTTCGCCAAGATGGAGATGAGCGACTTCGATCGCGTCGTTCGCGTGCATCTGACCGGCTCCGCCAATTGCGCCAAGGCGGTGTGGAACGGCATGCGCGAGCGCGGCTATGGCCGCATCGTCTTCACCTCCTCGGCTTCCGGCATTTACGGCAATTTCGGCCAGGCCAATTACGGCGCCGCAAAGGCCGCCATGATCGGGCTGATGAACGTGCTGCATATCGAAGGTGCGAAATACGATATCCGCGTCAACATCCTGGCCCCCACTGCGGCGACCGCGATGACCGACGGTCTGCTGACGCCTGACGAAGCGGCGCTGCTGTCGCCGGAATCGGTGACGCCCGCCGTGCTGTTTCTCGTCGGCGACGGCGCGCCCTCGCGGGTCATCCTCGGCGCCGGCGCCGGCGTCTTCGCCGTGACGCGCATTCAAGAGACGCGAGGCGTCTATCTCGACGAGGCCGAGCGTTCGCCCGATACGATCGCGGCTCGCTGGAACGAGATCGCCCGCGCGGCGACCTACCCGTTAGAGGACGCTTTGTCGCAAACACGGAAATTCGCCGAGCTGGCCAGCCTCGCCAGACGGCAGTCGCCTTCTTGAGGACGTTCTAAGGCGCCGTCGACGCCCGCTCCGGCGGCGCGGTGATCGCGTCGAGGCGCAACGCCACGTGCAATTCCAGCGCGGCAATCGGGTCGTCCCAACCGCCGGTGATTTCACGCAGCGTGTCCAGTCGTTGGCGCACCGTGTTGACGTGAACGCCAAGAAGTTCGGCCGTACGAACGATGTTGTGCTCGCTGTCGATGTAGCACAGCAGCGTCTTCTTGAGCTGGGTCTTCTGCCGCGGATCCCGCTCCTCGATCGGCGAAAGGATCTGCTCCACATATCGCGCTATGCGCGAGGCGTCGCCGACCTCGAACAGCTTGGCGAAGAGATTGACCTGAGAATGTTCGACGAACCGATTGAGGCGGTTCATCTTGCGCAACACGAGAAGCGCCTGTTCGATTTGCGCATAGCGAACGGCGGATTGCGTCAGATCCGAGAACGGATCCGACACGACGCCGCCGATCTCCCATCCTTTCCGGCGGCGCAGCAAAGTCTGAAGCAGAGCGCGGATCGACTTTTCGGGACCGACGGCCAAGTAGGTGTCGTTGACGAGATCAACGAGCAGATTCGTCTTTGCCGCCGCTTCGCGGATCATCGTCGTTTGCTCGGCGCGATCAAGGCCGGACAGCGCGATGAGCGCCAGCATCACGGGCTGATCCGTGGTTATCTTCAGACGGTCGCGGATCGCGGAGATTGTCGAGGCGTCGGGCGGGTTGACGAGAATGAGATGTCGCAGCAGGGTCGATGAAGCGATCAACTGTTCCGTCTCGCGCTTCTCGCTCCACAGCTTCGCGATCGAAAGCGCCACGGTGCTGCGTTCCAGATTGCGGATGTCAATCGGATCGAGTTCCCCCAGGTGACAGATGACGAGGCTCTCGCCGCGCCCGGCGCCGCCATGCAGAGCCATAGCGCGACAGTGCTCGTTACCGACATCGAGCATGACGACCGATTGCCCGCTGTGGCGCGATTTGGAAACGGCGCTGATCAGCAACGACGAATCGATCTTGCCGTCTTTCAGATCCTCGGCCAATTGTCCGCGATAGGCCGTCGACGCAAACCGCTCTCTGACCGAAAAGGCCTCGTCGTATAAAATAATCGCGCCATTGATCTGGTCGGCCATGCCCTGGATGAAGAGCGGCCACTCCGTGCCCTTGGCCAACAGCGAAGTCATTTCGTCATGCGCCGCGGCGGAAACGTCAACCCGATGAATGTAGTCGATCAGCGCGACGCGGTTGCGCTCCGCCTCGGCGAGCGCTTCCGAAAGCATTGTGAAGGCGTGGGCGTTGCGCATGGCGACGCCGGCGTGGAGGGCGAAGGAGCCCAACACGGAAATCTCGCGCCCGGACAGCTTGCGATGATAGCGGTCGGCGATGAACAGAATGCCCTGCAGTTTGTCTTCCGAAAGAATCGGGAAACCGGCGAGAGAGACGATGCTCTCGGCCTTGAAGGCCCGATCAAAGGAATCCGTGTGCCGGAATCGCTGGTCGCCGAGATAATCCTGGGTGTCGAAGAAACTCATCGAACTGACGATGAGACTCACGGCGCCGACGCCGATGTTGGCCGAGAGCTCCCAGGTGGCCGGAGAGATCAGGCCTTCAGCCGCGACCGTCCGCATGATGCTGTGATCTTCATTGAGCCGCGTCAGGTAGGCGACGTTGGCGCCGACAAGGCTGCGCGCACGACTGACGATCGTGCGCAGGAGGTCCTGCAACGCCAAGGTGCTGGCGAGATCGTGGGTCGTTTCGTTCAGCAGGTTGAGACCGCGTTCGGTCACTCGACTTTCGCGGATGACCTGGCCGACGGCGTTCAGATGAAGATGCAGCCGCTCAATGTCATGTCCAATCGAAGCCGAGGGCGACGCCTCTCGCACCGTCTCGATCAATTCGACGATTTCGGAATCGTGCGCGCCGAGCGCCGTCTTTTCGAGGATGGTGGCGATGATTGGAAGAACGTTGCCGGTCACGAAGCAGCCCTCCCGATCCTCTGCAAAGGGACCGAACTCAAGCCGGAGGGGATCCGCCCTGACGCCACATTCATAGACCACGGAAGCGTATCAAGTCGACGTAAAAATTGCTCTTTCGTATGCGAATCCGCTACCCCGGCCGCGCAAAAGGAACCCCGCCGCAAGGCGAGCCAACAGCGTCGCCGCGTCGTCGAGGCGCGCCAAGCCGCCGCCTTTCCGCGGCCGCTGATCGCTTCGGGTCGCCATGGCGTCTCTACTGTCGGCGCTGACCGGCGCGTTCCGGCGGAAGATCGCGTCCAACCCTCCGACAAGAAACGGGGTCAGATTTCTAGCGTCCGCGTTGTCCTTCGCTAAATCGCCGACGAAATCCACGCCAGCCCAGCTTGACGGCAAGGACGAGGCCGACTTCTCGCGGTGACTCCGCTCATTTGCGTCGGTCCGGAACCATCGCTGGTGTGCCTGCAATACACATATTATCCGATTTTGTGGCTCATACTAACATTCACTTTGACGGCCCGACCTACGCTTATTAGCCTCAAGTTCGGTGGCGCAACGCATCCGATCAGAGGGACGAAGCATTGTTGAACGCGGGACTCCTTGGCCTTCCACAGACGGATCAAAGTATATCATGAGAGAAGCGGTTATCGTTTCGACAGCGAGAACGCCAATCGGTCGGGCGTTCAAGGGCGCGTTCAACGCGACGAAGTCGCCGACGCTTCTGGGCCACGCGATCAGAAGCGCCGTGGCGCGCTCGGGCGTCGAAGGCGGCGAGATCGAGGACGTCGTCATCGGCTGCGTTCTGGCCGCCGGCACCGCAGGCAGCAATATCGCGCGTTTCGCCACCATCGCCGCCGGACTTCCGTTGGAGGTTCCAGGACAAACGATCGACCGCCAGTGCTCGTCGGGACTGATGGCGATCGCGACCGCCGCCAAGCAAGTGACCCATGACGGAATGGACGTCGCCGTCGGCGGCGGACACGACAACATCTCCATGGTGCAGAACGCCTACACGGACTGGGTGCGGCGGGAGGCCGACCCGAACGTCATCGCCAAGGCGCGCCACGCCTATATGCCGATGCTCCAGACCGCGGAGTTCGTCGCCGAGAAGTACGGCGTCGCGCGCGAGGCGCAGGACCGATACGCGCTCGAGTCTCAGCGGCGCACGGCGGCCGCGCAAGAGGCGGGCCGGCTCGACGCCGAAATCGTTCCCGTTCGTACGACCATGGAAGTCGTCGACCGAGTCACCGGCGAGAAATCTTTCAAAGAAATCACGCTGACAAAGGACGAAGGGAACAGGCCAGGAACCACATACGAGGCCCTGCGAGATCTGAAGCCGGTCATTGAAGGCGGCGTCGTCACGGCGGGCAACGCGAGCCAACTCTCGGACGGCGCCTCGGCCTGCGTGATCATGGAATCAAAGATTGCGGAGAAACGCGGGCTGCAGCCATTGGGAATCTATCGGGGCATGGCCGTCGCCGGTTGCGCCCCCGAGGAGATGGGCATCGGTCCCGTCTTCGCCGTGCCGAAGCTGCTGGCGCTGCACGGCCTGAAGATCGCGGATATCGGGCTGTGGGAGCTGAACGAGGCGTTTGCCTGCCAGACTATCTATTGCCGCGACCGCCTCGGCATCGATCCGGACATCTACAACGTCGACGGCGGCGCCATCGCGATCGGCCATCCCTACGGCATGTCGGGCGCGCGATTGGTCGGCCACGCTCTGATTGAAGGCAAGCGGCGTGGGGTTCGCCATGTCGTGGTCACGATGTGCATCGGAGGCGGCATGGGCGCCGCCGGATTGTTCGAGGTCGCCTGAGCGGCCCACACAAATGCATTTGAGATTGGGTGAGGAGACAAAGATGGACATCGTGATTGTCGCCGCTGCGCGGACTGCGATCGGCAGCTTCAACGGCGCCTTCGCCGCGGTTCCGGCCCACCAGCTCGGCGAGGCGGCGATTCGAGCGGCGCTGGCGCGGGCGAAGTTGGAGCCTGCGGCGGTCGACGAAGTGATCCTCGGCCAGGTGCTGACCGCCAATCAGGGCCAGAACCCGGCGCGACAGGCGGCCCGCGCCGCCGGCGTGCCCGACGACAAGATCGCGTTCGGCGTCAACCAGGTGTGCGGCTCCGGATTGCGCGCGGTGGCGCTGGCGGCCCAGCAGATCGTGACCGGCGAGAGCGAGATCGTCGTCGCCGGCGGACAGGAGAGCATGAGCCTGTCGCAGCACGCCGCGTATCTTCGCTCGGGCGTCAAGATGGGCGACCTGTCGCTGGTCGACACCATGATCAGGGACGGGCTGTGGGACATCTTCAACGGCTACCACATGGGCGTAACCGCGGAGAACGTCGCCAAAGCCTATCAGATCACCCGCGAGGACCAGGACGCATTGGCGCTGGCCAGCCAGCAAAAGGCGTCGGCGGCGCAGAAGGCCGGGCGCTTCAAGGACGAGATCGTCGCAGTGACGGTGAAGAGCCGCAAGGGCGACGTCGTCGTAGAGAACGATGAGTTCATCCGCCACGACGCCACCGCCGAAGCTCTGGCGAAGCTGCGGCCGGCGTTCATCAAGGACGGCACGGTGACGGCGGGCAACGCCAGCGGCATCAACGACGGCGCCGCGGCGCTGGTGGTGATGAGCGCGGCCGAGGCGGAACGACGCGGACTGCGGCCATTGGCGCGCATCGCCAGCTTCGCCGCCGCCGGCGTCGATCCGGCGTTGATGGGCACGGGACCCATCCCCGCCAGCCGCAAGGCGCTGCAGCGCGCCGGCTGGACGATCGGCGACCTCGACCTGATCGAAGCCAACGAGGCGTTCGCGGCGCAGGCGTGCGCGGTGAACAAGGACCTCGGCTGGGACGCGGCGAAAGTGAATGTGAACGGCGGCGCTGTCGCGCTTGGCCATCCGATCGGCGCCTCGGGCGCGCGGGTGCTGACGACTCTGCTGTTCGAAATGCGGCGCCGCGACGCGAAGAAAGGCCTCGCGACGCTGTGCGTAGGCGGAGGCATGGGCGTGGCCATGTGCGTCGAGCGCTAGGCGGCCGAACGGTCGTTTCGCAAGACGCGAGCCCATCGGAATTGGGAACAAATTCAAGAACGCAATCCAATCGGTCCGGCGCGCCTTAGGGCGGGCGCGCAGGACGCTTTCTTGAGACGGCGCAGCCTCCGGAAACCAACGAAGAGCGAAACCATGCACAAGGCTATAGGGCTAGCGGAAGCGGTCGAGATGATTCCCGACGGCGCGTCGCTGATGATCGGCGGTTTCATGGGTGTCGGTTCGCCGCATCGACTGATCGGCGAATTGTTGCGTCAGGGACGCAAGGACTTGACGGTGATTGGCAACGACGCGGCGCGTCCCGGAGTCGGCATCGGCCGCTTGGTCGACGCCAAAGCGATCAAGCGGATGGTGGCCTCGCACATCGGCACCAACCCCGAGATCGGGCGCCAAATGATCGCCGGCGAAACGATCGTCGAACTGTGCCCGCAAGGGACGCTGGTCGAGCGCATTCGGGCGGGCGGCTACGGTCTGGGCGGCGTCCTGACCACGACCGGCATCGGGACCGTCGTCGCAGAGGGTAAGAGGCAGATCGAGATCGAGGGCAAGATGTTCCTGCTCGAATTGCCGCTGACGGCGGATTTCGCCCTGATCGGAGCGCACCGCGCCGATCACATCGGCAATCTCGAATATGCGCTCACCTCGCGCAATTTTAATCCGATCATGGCCATGGCGGCCGCGACGGTCATCGCGGAAGCGGCGGAAATCGTCCCCGTCGGCGTGATCCCGCCCGACGATGTGGTCACGCCGGCCGTGTTGGTCGACCATTTGGTGGAAAGAGAGAAGCTCAATGGACGCTAAGGAACTCATCGCGCGCCGCATCGCGCTCGAACTCAAGGACGGCGACCTCGTCAACCTCGGCATTGGGTTGCCCGCCATGGTCACCCATTACCTTCCGCCCGGCGTCGACGTGTTCTTTCAGCTGGAGAACGGGCTGATCGGCTTGGCGGCCCTGCCTCACCCAGGTCTGGAGAACTACTTTCTCGGCGACGCGGGCGGCGCCCTCGTCGGCGCTGTGCCGGGCGCTTGCGCCTTCGACAGCGCCTTTTCGTTCGGCCTGATCCGCGGCGGCCATGTCGACCTCACCGTGCTCGGCGGCCTGGAGGTCGACGAGCGCGGCCTGCTCGCCAATTGGGTGGTTCCGGGCAAGATGGTTCCCGGCATGGGCGGCGCCATGGATCTCGTCACCGGATGCAAGCGCGTCATCGTCGCGATGATCCATACCGCCAAGGGCAAGCCGAAGATCCTGAAGCAATGCACGCTGCCGTTGACCTCGGCCCGGCGCATCAGTCTCATCGTCACCGAGCTCGCGGTGATCGAGCCGACCGACGAAGGCCTCGTCGTCCGGGAACTGGCGCCGGGAGTCTCCGTCGACCAGGTCGTGGCGGCGACCGAAGCGAAGCTGATCCTGCCGCCGCAAATCCCGGAGATGAAGCTCGCCGCGTAAATGGAGCCGAAAACGCGGATCCAAGAGCGCCAAAACATCTCGCGCCGGTTCGCGCGCGCGCGTGAGCCGGCGCAGGAGTCTGGCGCAATTTTGGCGCGCGGCAATTCGCGCCTTGCCGATCCGTTTCGCGCCAAACCAATCGCGCCTCACGCAGCTGCGTATCCGGCGCTTGACGAACTCGAGTTTGGCGATCGGGCGCTCGACGTCTCGGTCTAGCCAAAGTTCCGCGATCCCGGCGAGCGGCGGTGGTCGGCCGAAGCGCCTGCGCGTCGGCTGTCGGCGAAACGACAACGCCTTCTGCTAATAGACCGCCGCGAACATCACCGATTCCGACGTCGCTTCGCCGGGCGAAAGCTCCTCGACGATGCGGCCTTGTCGCGAGACGAGAATTCGGTCAGACAAGCTCAGGATCTCCGGCAAGTAGGACGATATAACGATCACGGCGAGGCCGTCGTCGGCGAGCGTGGCGATCAGATTGTGGATCTCGGCAATGGCGCCGACGTCGACGCCACGCGTCGGCTCGTCGAATATGACCAGCTTGGGCTTCTGGACCAGCGCCTTGGCGATCACTACCTTCTGTTGATTGCCGCCGGAAAGCTCGACGACCCGAGCGTCGCTGTTCAGCGTCCTGACGTTGATCTTCTTCGACCAGCTGGCGGCGAGTTCGCGCATCTCGCTCATGTTCGTCACAAATCCGTGCGACTCGCGGCTCGAAATTTGTCCGATATAGATATTTTCCGCCACCGACATCGTCTCGAAGAGGCCCTCGCTCTTGCGGTCTTCGGTGACATAGACGACGCCGTCGCCGACCGCCTGGCGCGGCGTCCGGTAGCGCACGGGGCTGCCGCCGAGGCGCACGTCGCCGCCGTGAAAGAAGTCGCGCTTGGCGACGCCGGCGATGATCTTGGCCGTCTCCGTGCGTCCAGAGCCCACCAGGCCGAAGATGCCGGTGATCTGCCCGGCAAAGATCGAGAACGACGTATTCCGCACGACATTCTGCATCGACAGATTCTGCACGCTGAGGATCTTTTCTCCGGCGCGTCGCACCGCGCGGCCATCGGCCGCGCGACCATAGAGCTCGTCGCTCAGCGATCGGCCGACCATGTGGCGGATGATCGTCTCGCGGGAAAACGTCTTGGCGTCGCCGGTGATGACATGGGCGCCGTCCCTGAGAATGGTGATCCGATCGGAGATTTCGAGCGCTTCCTCCAATGCGTGACTGATGAAGATGACCGAAACCCGTTCCTTGCGCAGACGATCGATCAAGGCGAACAGATAGTGCTTTTCCTCCGGGGTCAAAGTGGCGGTCGGCTCGTCGAAGATGATGATTTTCGCCTTGAGGCGAACCGCGCGCGCGATCTCGACCATCTGCCGCTTCGCGGTGCCGAGCGACTGGACGACCGCCGTCGGATCGACGGGAAAGTTCAGCGACTGGAACAGTTGCTGGGCCTCGATATAGGTTCCCCGCAGGCGGTTGAAGAACTTCTCGTCGCCCAGATAGAGATTTTGCGCGACCGACAGCGAGGGGACGAGGCTCGTCTCCTGATAGACCATCGCGATCCCGTATCGCCGCGCGTCCGCCGGGCCGGCGATCTGGATCCGCTGGCCCTCGAGGCTGACTTCGCCTCGGGTCGGCGCGACCGCGCCGGAGAGGATCTTGACCAGCGTCGATTTGCCGGCGCCGTTCTCGCCCAACAAGGCGTGCACTTCGCCGCGCCGCAAATCGAAGTCGATGTCTTTCAGCGCGGCGACGCCGCGATATTCCTTGGTGATGTTTCTCATCGCCAGGAGCGGCGTTTCCGCTTGCGGCGCGGCCGTCATGACGCCAATCCCTCGTAAGCGCGCGAGGCGACGACCCCATCGCCCTTGGCGCAGAAAAACAGTCGTCCGTGGAGCGACAGGCAGCTGGTGACGCCATGGCGGCGCCCATTCGCCCGGCTGTGCAGGCTGGCGTTCGGGCGATAGGCGCGATCGAGACGCGCCACCAGCCCATAGGACCAGCTGGGCGACCAGGGCTTCAACAACCCGAACTGCGTGACGCCGCCCTGCTGCGTCGGCTCGAGCGGCGCCCGGCCGGCGCGAAGACAGGGCGCGATCCAATAGTCGGCGTCGACCTCGCCGATCATGCGCCGACGATAGCGGTCCTCGCGCAACACGAATTCGACGAGCTGCCGTCGCGGCGCGAACAGGGCGAGCCAAATCGCATTGTCTGCGTCGCGCGACAGGCGGCTGGGATAGGCGGGAAGGTTTTCCAGCACCGGCTCGCTGCGGTCGCCGCCGCCGGATGAAATTCGCGTCAGCGCGCTGCGCCAGCTTTCCGAAACGACGACCGAATCGGCCTCCTCGAGCAGGCCATAAGGGTAAGCGAGATTTCCCGCCAGTTGCTTGCGCGCGCCGCTGGCGGGGTCGATCCGCCACACGGAGCCGGAGGCGTTCTTCTCCATCAGGTCGCGCTTCCAGGCGGCCGGCCCGTTCGACGCCGATCCATTGGCGACGAGCAGCGCTCCCCCCTGGGCGGGCGCCAGCGCGGTGATGCACGTCAGTTCAGGACTGGCCTCGATTGTCTTTCCGCCATGCTCGGCGCCGACGAAAACGATTCGGCCGTCGCTCAAGCCGACCGCCGCGCCGCCGTCCGGCAATCCAGCCAGCGCGCTGATCTCGACGTCGAAGGTAGCGAGCGGCGCGCCGCGCGGCTCTTCGACGCTGAACAGCGAGCGTTGCGACGAGACGACGACGCCTTGCGACGTGACGGCCAAACAATCGGGCGCCGGCGTCTCGATGATTGGCGGCGCCGAGTCGAGCAGATCGTTGGGACGGAAGGCGCCGTCCATCGGCGGCATGGCGATCGACGCGTCGCCACGCCCAAGCCATCTGTCGACGGCGTTCTTGAACGGGTTCATCGGCGCGCTCCCCAATAGGATCCCGGACCAGTCCATTCGGGATCGGCGTCGGGGAGCTTCACCCGCCCAAGCCGATTGTTGGTGACGCCGCTGACATAGAGATAGCCGCGATGCTCGCGCATCGAATTGATCGCCGTGTGGTTTTTCCCGTGCAGGTCCCACAGCGATTCGAGGACGCGACCGTCGTCGTCAAACCGCGCCACACAGCCGGCGTTGACGTTGGGGAATAGCCACTCGTCGCCGGCCACCCGGAGCGCCATGCGTTTTCTGAAGGCCGGCTCCGTCATCGCCAAATCGTACGCCGGCGTTCGCACGCCTGAGATCGCCACCCAATAGGTCCCGCGGGATCCCCGATTGATGTTGTCGGGAAGTCCAGGAAGGTCGGATATGACGCTCTCGGTCCTTCCTGCCTTCGACCCCTCGAGCCAAAGGCGGCTGACGCTGCAGCCCCAGGTTTCGGCGAACAGCACCGACTTGTTGTCGTGAGCCATGCACATGCCGTTGGCGAACAGAAGATTGCGCACGATCGTCCGCGTGGCGCCCGTCGCGGGATCGTAGCGAATGATCCGGCCGTTGCCGCGCCCTTCCAGCGAGTCGACGACCCATTCCTCGAACCCGTAGCGAATCGTCGCCTCGCTGAAATAGACTTTGCCGTCCGGGGCGATATCGAGATCGTCGGCGAGCCGCATGCGGGAATCGTCGATGACCGACAGCGGCGTGCGATTCGTCTCCGCCGTCAGCTTTTGAATATTGCGCAGCTTGTCGACGCAATAGAGGCCCATGCCCGCGATGCAGACGAGGAGACGGTCATCCTTGTCGAAGGCCATGCCGAGCGGCCGGCCGCCGACATGGGCGAACACTTCATGTCGGGCGTAGTCGGGAGCGAGAAAGCGGACGATGTCGCCTTGCCGCGCACTGGCGTAAATGTTGTCGTTCCTGTCGAGAATGACGTCTTCGGGTCCATCGATCTGGCCCAGACCAATGATCTCAGCGCCGCCGAGGCGGTCGTTCATCGCGTAGGGCGTGGACGCGTCGGGGTCGAAGCGCGGAGCGGGCGGCAAAGCCAGATAGCCCGGCGACACATAGACCTTCGATTGCAGGCTCTTGCGCCATTTGCCCCAACGCACGTCGATGGCGATCGCCAGCAGCAAGACCAGTCCGACCACCATCGCCGACGCGCCGGTCTGAACGCCGAGCCTGACAAGCCCGTTGATCAGGACCGAGACGATGACCGCGCCCATCAGCGCTTTGCCGATCGAGCCACGCCCGCCGCCGAAGCTGTTGCCGCCGAGCAGCGCCGCCGTTGCGACCGTGAGCTCGAGGCCGACGCCGGTGTCGGGACCGACGCCGGAAAGCCGCGCCGCATAGAGCACGCCCGCGAGGCCGGTGAGCATGCCGGAAACGACGTAGGACAGGCACACCGTGCGCCGTACGGGGATGCCGGCGTTGTAGGCCGCGCGGCGCGATCCGCCGACCGCCGCGATGCGCCAGCCGATGCGCAGCCGGGTCATGACGATATGAGCCGCTATCGCGATGACGATCAGAACCACGAGACTGAGAGGCACGCCCAGGACCGACCCGGTCCCGACGAAGTCGAAGAGATCGGAGCTCACGTCGCTCGACGCGATCTGCACCGAGTAGATCTGCAGCAGGAACTCGACGACCGCCCGTATGAGCGTCAACGTGACGAGCGTGGTCAGAAACGCGCGTAGCCGGAGATAGCCGATCAGCAGGCCGTTGATCAGCCCGACGAGCGCCCCCACGCCGATCGTCGCGACAATGGCGGCCTCCGTCGGCCATTTGGCGACGTTGATCAGCGCCAGAGCGGTGAAGTTGGCGAGCGCGAAGTTGGAGCCGACGCTGAGATCGATGCCGCCGGTCAGCATGACGATCGCCATGCCGATCACGATCAATCCAAACTCGCCGATCTGCCGCGAGGTGTCGACGATGCTTCCGAGTGAGAGAAAATTTGGAATCGCCGCGGCCATGTAGGCCGTGACCGCGACGAGAAGGAAGACGGGGATTGCGTTGTCCACCCACTTTCTGCCAAGCAACTCGCCGACGACATGATCAGGGACATATCGATAGCGTAGCCTGGTGACCCACTCGGCAATCATCGCGACGTCTTCCCAATGCACGAAGAAAAGCGCTGAGACGTTTCTTGCGGCTCAGCGCTCTCATGAGCCACCGGAGGGGTTACTTCTCCAGGTTCTTCACGCTCCAGCACAGACCCGGGCGGAGCGTTTCCTTCGTGATCTTGGTGGTCGGGCTGTAGATGACGATCTTCTCCTTGCCGGCCGGCAGCCCGGACTCGAGGATCACCTGGATCACGTCGTTCAAGTCGCGGCCGATGTCCATGACGTGGTAGGCGATCTCTTCCTGGAACACGCCCTTCTCGACATTGTCGCACGCCATCTGCTCGCCGCCGCCGGAGGTGACCAGCGCGATCGACTTGCCGGATTCCTTGATCGCGGCCGCCGCTCCCAGATCCATGACGTCCCAGAACCCGACCACGCCGCACAAATCCGGGTTCTGCTGAATCACGGTCGCGATGACGTTGCGCGCCTTGTTGGCGTCCCAGTCGGCCGCCTGGTTGGCGACGAGCTTGATCTCGGGATGTTTGGCGAGGACGTTCTCGGCCCCTTTCAACATGCCGCTATCCGACCCGGCGGTCGGCTGCCCGACCAATATCGCCACCTTCCCGCTTGTCCCGGCGCCGCAGCGATCGACGATTGCTTGCGTCTCCGCTTCGCCGACGGCGATCCAATCGGCGCCGACATAGGCGTCGGAATTGTAGTTCGACCTCATGCTGACCTGGATGACGTGAATGCCGGCGTCCTCGGCGCGCTTCAGCAGCTTCGCATAAGACTGGACATCGAGATTATGAGCGATGATGACGTCCGGCTTTTCCGTTATCAGGGCCGTGATGGCTTGCGCGCCGACGTCGGCGCTGAGATGCGGGTCGCGGATCTCGAGTTTCATCCCGAGGCGATCGGCTTGCTGTTTCAACGCCGAAGCCCATCCCTCGGTCAGATCGATGCCCATCGTGCTCGGCACGAAGGCGATCGTCTTGCCGTCGAACGTCTTGAAGTAATCGGCGCGTCTCGGGTCATCCATGCCCGCGGCGACGGCGTAACTCGCGATCCCCGACAGCGCCATTGCGATCCCGATTGTCGCGAAGACGTTTCCCTTTTTCATGCCATATCCTCCCTTATTTGGCGGTCCAAGTTCTAGATGTCGCCCTGCTGCGAGATCTGTTCGTCGAGCGGATTGAGAATGCTGTCGATGACGATCGCGGCGAGCAGGATCAAACTGCGGATCACGTTCTGCAGCGTGTATTCGATGTTCATGATGGTCATCCCGTTCAGCAGGATGCCGATCAACAGCGTGCCGACGATCACGTTGCGGATGCCGCCGCGCCCTCCTGAAAAGCCGATGCCGCCAATGACGACGACCAGGACGACGTCGTAGATCAACGATGAGTTCGCGGCGGCGGTGTCCATGCTGGCGACGGCCGTCGCGGTGATGATGCCGGCAAGGAAAGCGACCGACGCCGCAATCGCGTATTGCAGGACGATGACCGGCCGCACGGGCGCGCCCGAAATGCGCGCCGCCGCCGGATTGTCGCCGATCGCGTAGGTGAACCGCCCCGCTTTGGTGAAACGCAGGAAGGCGAAGCCGAGCAAGGCGACGATGGCGAAGAACAGGATCGGCGTCGGCAGGCCGAAAACAAACCCGCCGCCGATCCAGGCGATGCCGGAGGCGCTGGGAGGCATATAGACGACGAAGAGCGGCACGAGGGCCCAGCGAGCGAAGCCGTAGACGAACGAGGCCATGCCCAGAGTCGCAAACAGCGGCGGCATTTCGACGTAGGCAATGAGCACGCCGCTGAGCAGGCCGGCCCCCAAGGCGAACCCATACGCAGTCAGCATGGCGAGCAGGATCGGGACGCCCTGGTTGCCGAGTTGGAGCATCCAAGCGGCCGACATCGCGTAAATCGCGACGATCGCCAGATCGATGCCGCGACCGATCACGAGAATCGCCATCCCGACGCCGAGAATGCCCAGAACGGAGACGCTGCGCACCAAGGTAATAAGATTGCCAGAACTCAGAAATCCGTTCAGGGAGAACGAGAAAACGCAAAACATCGAAATTGCGATTAAGAATACGATCTTCTCTTGCGTCCAGGACACCTTTCTCAACCGCCCGAACATGATTTCCTCAAATCGCTATTCTCAAACGCCGAAGCGCGATTGCGCGGGCGGCGCTCATTTCTTTCTCGTCAAACCAAGCCGCGCCGATGATGTGACGTTACCCCCCTGATCGTGTGACGGCTTGCGCGGCAGCGCATAGCTTTTGCTCGCCAGCGCAGAAATCGCCCTTGCGAATCATGGGGAGAGACGCCTCGCCGGCCGGAAAGGCTTCGGCTCAAGGGCTTTGAGACGCCTGCGCGCAAGGCAAGAGGCCAAGCTCAGAAGGCGCAGAAGTCAGAGGAGCGCGCCGAAGTCGAAGAAAGAGAGCCGTTTGCTCGAAGCCGCCCTCTCCGGCTTGCAAGCGGGGAGTTCATGCCCCCGCGCCCGCCATACGGAGCCGAGACGAAGCGAGTCCGCCGCGTCGTCGCCGTTCCGGTCAGGCGAAGCCTTGGCGCAGCGACGCCGCGCCATTGGCGAAGGAGGCGTCTTTCACGAAAGACCCGACGCGGCGGAAGTCTTCCTCACGTCCGACGGTCGCAGGCCGAATTGCGTGCGAAAGAGATTGCTGAAATGGGACGAGCTATTGAAGCCGATGGAATATGCAATTTCCGTGATCGATTTCGTTTCGTGTTGCGGCGAGGAGAGCAGATCGTAGCTGCGTTGTAGCCGTCGCGTCCGTAGCCATTCGGACGCCGACATGCCCATCGGATGAAACAGCTGATGAAGCGTGCGCAGCGAAATGCCGTTCTTCTTCGCTATGTCGCCCAGCGATAGGTTGGGATCGCTCAAGTGCTCGTCGATGTAATTCCTCACCAGCAGCAAGCGGCCGCTCTGCACGCACGCCTCAGCCGGCGGCCGGCGGTCAGGTTCCGCGCTGATCGCCAGAGCGAGGATATCCATGAACTGTTCGCCGAGCCTGGCTCGGGATTGCGGGTCGAGATTGGCTCCCTCCAACGCCAGCGCGGAGCAGAATTCAACCGCGATTCGGCCAAGACCGCGGCTGAGATTGAGATGCGCGGTGAGCGGCGGCCGCTCCGAAGCGAAGCGGCTCGCAAACGCCTGGCGCGGAAGTTCGACCCAGAACGAACGCAATTTGGTGTCGCAGCGCAGCTCGTAGGGTTCGTTCGCGTCGAAGAGAGCGCCGACGCCGGCGTGCATGGTCATCGAAGACTTGGCCTGGCGGATATTGATGTTGCCGCTTTGCGCCAGCCCCATGTAGTAGCAATCCTTCTCGAGCTGGGCGATGTGCCGGCTTTGGCGCAGCACCGACTGCGGCGAGGACAGCGTGTCGGTAAGGGTCACCTCGCCAAATCGGATCTCACGAACAAATCCGTCATAGGAGCTTTGCGATTCGGCCGCACAATCGACCCGCAAATAGATTTCGCAGATGGCGTCCTGCCAAGCTTGGCGACGTTTGGCGGCCGGAAGAGTCTTGCTGTCGAAAATGGTCTGCATGGCTTCCTCCCAACGCGCCACTCCGAGCGAGCCAGTGGCGTTTTTACGCCTCCTGAGCCATGTCCGTCGCGTCGCCCCGAGGGCCTTCGCGGACTCGCTTGCCGGCGCCGCCGAACGCCGATAAATCAGTAACGTAGCGGCGCTCGCATCCGTCGCGCAGTGCAGACGTAAAGCCTACTATCGGCCCCTGCGAAGGGCAAGAGCGCCCCGCCGCGGGCCCGGATCGACGCGCCTCCCCCCAGCCCTCGATCAGGTCCGGATCGAGCGGGCCGGCCGCATGCAAGCGTTCGGCGCCGGCCGCGATCGCGAGGCGCAATTGCTCGTGAGTTGGCGGGCGCGTGCGGCCTCTGCGGCTTCGCCCCCGCGACGATCGCGGCCTTGCGCCGATGAGACCGAGCGTCTGTCGGCGGGAATGGTCCCCGCCGACAGACAGGAGCCGGAACAATGTCTCAAACCTCGCTTTGCTATGCTGCGCTCGAAAGCTACTTGTCTACAGCGCAGGTGAAATTGCCGGCGTCGTTGGTGTCTCCGTCGCCCTTGTACCACGCGCGTTGCGGATAAGAACAAAGCGGACGTTGCATGGCGACGCCGCTGGCAGGCTTGCCGTCGACATATTTTGTCGCGACGACTTGCGTTGGGGCGACGCCGTCTTCGACCCAATGGATCATGGCGGAAAATATGTCATGACCAGGATCGGTCGATGGCGGGATTCCTCCGGCGACCGACGCAGAGTTGAAGGCGTTCGGACCGGCGCCGCCGCCGCAGTGGGCGACGCCCGGAACCATGAAGAGCCTAGCGAAATTTTGCGCCTCTTGCAGGCCGCCGAATTGTTTGACCAACCCGTTATAGAGGGTCACGGTTTGGAAGGGGACGACCAGCGGGTCCGCCCATCCTTGATAGACGACCAGTTTCCCGCCGCGCGCTTTGAATGCGCTCATGTCGCCGGTCATCGCGCCGTTGACCGACGGCCCAAGCTCAGCGTCGACCTTGGGCATATCCCGATCGAAATCAAAATCGCGCCAGTTCCAGTCGGCCCCGAACACCCACTTGAACAGACCGCCGAACGCGGGCGACCCCGGGGCGTTGGCCGGCGTTTCGATGAAGCCCCAGTTGAAGGGTCCGGCCTCGCTCCCCGGCAGCCATCCGTAATAGAGCGCTTTGCCGGCGCCGCTCATGGGACCGGAATAGAAGGCCTTGGCGGTCTCGACTTCGCCCGAGGTCAGGCACGCGTCCGAATCTGCGCCTTGGCAAGTCAGGCTCGCGGAGTCGAAATCGCAACCGGTGGGATCGGCGATAAACGGATCCGACTTGAGGCCGTTGTTCTTGCCGCCGCAAGCGGCCACAGCGGCCTTGGTCAGCAGCGTCAGCTTGGCGTCGGAGATCTTGTGCCCGGGAAGCAAGTTCGCAGCGCGGTAATCCCACACGGCGGCGGCATGGCCCATGGTCCGATTGACGACGGGCGCTCCGATCAGAATGCCGTCGTAATCGTCGGGATAATATTGCGCTTCAATCAGCCCTTCCTGACCGCCCGTCGAACATCCCGAGTAGTAGGAATGCTTGGGGTCCCCGCCATAAAACGCCTTCTCGATCGCTTTGCCGGCGACCGTCATCACATGCGTCGACAGGAGTCCCCAATCCTTCCATTTCTGTGGGTGGCCGACGAGCGGATCGCCGTTCAAGGGCGTCGCCGGCGCTGTCCCCATATCCGTCGTCGCAGACGCATATCCCCGTTTGACCCCGGCCTCCATCGCCCCGTAGCTGAGGACGAGCAGGCCGCCGAAGCCGCCGTTGCCGTTGCCGTGAAACACGCCCTTCCATTGATCCTTCGGCAGCCACATCTCAACGACGATGTCCGAGTCGGGCGCCGCCTTTACGGAAGCGACCACGCGGCAAAACGCCGGCATGTCTTTTCGCGTCACTTTGTCGGAAGTGGTGAAGTCGCCGGCGGGAATCGATTCCGCGCTCTTGATCGTCGTGTCGGGAAGCTTGAGGTTGGCCAGATCCTCGCATCCCGCGGCCCACGACGGCGCCGACCACAAGGGCGCTGAAAACGCGACTGCGGTTGAAACCAAGAGCTTCATCCGAAATGCGCGGCTGCTTTTGTCCACCATGCCATCCTCCCCTTCAGAGGCGCGCTTAGCGCCGATGCGATTTTCTTTGCGCAGCGCCGACGCGTTGCGTCGCATCCGGTTTGGCGACAAAAAGGGCTGGCGGCAGGATCGAAGTAAATGTTCGTAGCAGCCATACGCTTGGATAACGGATATCGGGGAAACACATAACGTGTGGTCGATGTTTCCGGGCGCGCGCCAATCTGCAGAAGCGACGCCAGACGATCGGCGCGTCCTTGGTTCCGAGCCGACTGAAGAACCGGTTCGGCGCGGCGATGAGCGAGCCGCTGGCTCGATCGCGATCGATGGGCGGGTCATGTTCGCCGTCAGCGGCGGCGGCGCCGACGCGAATGGCGATCGCGCTCGCGCGTCGGCCGCCCGATGTTATCGTGGTCGACGATCCGGCCCCTGACGCGCGCGAGCCGAGCTGCGCCGACCCTGGCCGCGGTCAGACCTCCAGCCATTCCTTGCGGATCGCCGAAGCCTGTTCGAGCGCAGCGGGCGTTCCTTCGTAGACGATCTTGCCGTGACCCATCACGTAGAGCCTCTTGCTGATCTTCAACGCGATCGTTAGCTTTTGCTCCACCAACAGGATGGCGACGCCTCGCCCGGCGATTTCCTCGAGAAACTGGCCGATATGCTCGACCATCTTCGGCGAGAGTCCCTCGGTCGGTTCGTCGATCATGATGAGGTCTGGGTCCCCCATCAGCGTTCGGCACACCGTCAGCATCTGCTGTTCGCCGCCGGAGAGCACCCCGCCCGGCGCGTCGATGCGATCCTCCAGTTGCGGGAACATGCGGAACATGTCGCCCATCGTCCAGCGGCCCCCCGCCTTGCCGGACTTCTCGCCAAGCTGAAGATTTTGCCGAACCGTCAGCGCGGGAAAGATGTCGCGCGTCTCGGGCACGAAGCCGAGCCCCTTGCGCGCCGTCTGATGCGGCCTGCAGCCGGCGATCTCCTCGCCCTTGAAGCGGATCGAGCCTTTGGGCGGCACGTTGCCCATGATCGCCTTGATGGTCGTCGAGCGCCCGACGCCGTTGCGGCCGAGCAGACTGACGATCTCGCCCTCGTGGACGTTGAAGGTGACGCCATGGAGGATATGGCTCTTGCCGTAATAGGCGTGGAGGTCGTCCACTTCGAGCAACGGAGCGCTCATTGTTGGCTCACCTGTCCGAGATAGGCTTCGCGCACCTCGGCGTTCTCACGGATGCGGTCGGGCGTGTCGGTCGCGATGATCTGGCCGTAGACGAGAACGGAAATGCGATCGGCCAGGTTGAACACGACGCTCATGTCGTGCTCGACCATCACCAGCGTCTTGCCTTCGGTCACCTTGCGAATCAGCGCCACGGCCTGTTCCGTTTCGCTGTTGTTCATGCCCGCCGTCGGTTCGTCGAGCATGACGACGTCCGCGCCACCGCCGATCGTCACGCCGATTTCCAGCGCCCGTTGCTCGGCATAGGTCAGCACGCCCGCCGGCACGTCGCGGCGCGCGGTCAGGCCGATCTGCTGCATCAGCCATTGCGAGCGTTCGCGAACGTCGCGCAGCCGATCGATAGACCGCCAAAACGCGTATTTGTGGCCGAGCGACCACAGCGTGGCGCAGCGCAGATTCTCGTAGACCGACAGTTTGGGGAAAATGTTGGTGATCTGGAAGCTGCGCGACAGACCGCGACGGTTGATCTCGAACGGTTGCAGGCCGGTGATGCGTTCGCCGTGCAGGAGCACATCGCCGGAAGTCGGTCGGATGCGCCCGCTCGTCAGGTGAAACAGCGTCGACTTGCCGGCGCCGTTCGGACCGATGATCGCGTGTCGCTCGCCGCTTTCGATGTCGAGCGAGACGCCGCGGATGATCTTCGTGGCGCCGAAGCTCTTGTGCACGTCGACCAGGGAGAGAGCGACGGTCATGCTGGATCTCGCGAATGGAGCCGCTCGTTCACGGCGCCCCAGGCGTCGCCGATGCGCGGCCAGAGCAGTCGAATTGCGACCACCCCGACGCCGAACAGCAGGACTGCGACGATCCAGGGCGGCGCGGTCGCAGCGTCGAGGTTGACGCCGAACAGACGTATCGCCGAGCCCTCGCTTTGCACCAGCTGGAACTGCCGATTGGCCAATTCGATCAGCATGATCGCGCCGACGCAGGCCGCGGCGAACGCCGGCGCCACCAGGGCGTAGGAGGGCGCGAGCCGCCACAGCTGCCCGCGCAGCGCCGCCTGCTGGTGCAGCTTGACCCAGCCGACGACGCCGTCCGGCGCATAGAGCACGACGCCGATGAACATCAGGCCGAAATAGAGCTGCCAGACGCTCGAAACGTCGGACAAGGTGATCTGCAGGAAGGTGACGATCACCGCGCCGACGATCGGCCCGGTGAACGAACTGACGCCGCCGATGTAGGCCATGAACAACGCGAGGCTCGATTGATCCGCGGCGAGTTGCTCGGAGTTCATGATCTCGAAGTTGATCGCGGTCAGTCCTCCGGCGATCCCGGCGAAGAAGGCGGCGAAACAGAACGAGATCATGCGCAGCACGCGCGGCGAATAGCCGACGAATTCCACCCGCTCGGGGTTGTCGCGCACCGCGTTGCACATGCGCCCGAACGGCGTCCGCGTCAGGGCGTACATCGCGACGATGGAAAGGAAGCACCACGCCGCGATGAGATAATAGACCTCGATCTGCGGGCCGAATTTATGTCCGAAGAGGGGCGCCAACGCCGAGCGATTGGTGGTGATCCCCTCTTCGCCGCCGAAGAACGTGCGCAGGATGAACGAACTCGACGACACGAGCTCGCCGATGCCGAGCGAAATCATCGAGAAGACGATCCCGGCCTTCTTGGTCGAAACGAGGCCGAACAGGAAGCCGAAACCGAGCCCGGCCAGCCCGCCGACGAGCGGAATGATCACCACCGGCACGCCGAGCTTGGCGTGGATGACAGCGTTCATCACATGGATGGCGACGAAGCCGCCAAGGCCGTAATAGACCGCGTGCCCGAACGACAGCAGGCCGGTCTGCCCCAACAAGACGTTGTAGGACAGGGCGAAGATGATCATCGTGCCCATGACGCTCATCATCGTCAGCGCCGAGCCCGACACGAAGACATGCGGCGCCACGGCGAACAGCACGGCCATCGCCACCCAAGGCGCAAGAAAACGCACGGCGGAAATCATGTTTCGCGGGTTCCCATAAGCCCGGTCGGCCGCACAATGAGCATCAGAACGAGCAAGACATAGGGAATGATCGGCGCGAGTTCCGCGACGGTCACCTGCCAGAGGTCGCCGAGGAGGGGCGGCGCCGCCGAACCGAATATCCCCGCAAGCGAATAGTTCATCGCCACGGCGAAGGTCTGGACCAAGCCGATCAGCAACGAGGCGACAAAGGCGCCGCCGAGCGACCCGAGACCCCCGACGACGATGACGACGAACAGGATCGGCCCGAGCGAAGCGGCCATGGACGGTTGCGTGACCAGCGCCGGGCCGGCGATGACGCCTGCAAGTCCGGCAAGCCCGGCGCCCGCGCCGAACACCAGCATGAAGATCTTCGGCACGTCGTGGCCGAGCATCGCGACCATGTCAGGATGGGTCAGCGCCGCCTGGATGATGATGCCGACGCGCGTGCGCGTCAGCCCGACGAGCAGCGCGGCGAACATCGCCACCGCCGTCAGCAACATGAACATGCGATAGGCCGGATAGGTGGTGTCAAACAGGCGAAACGCGACGAAATCCAGCGAAGGCGGAACGCGATAATCGACCGGCGATTTTCCCCAGAACATCTGCACGAGTTCTTCGATGACGAACGCCAGGCCGAAGGTGAACAGCAGTTCGGAGACGTGGCCGAGGCGGTGCAGGCGGCGCAGACCGTAGCGCTCGACCAGCGCCCCGACCGCGCCGACGGCGATCGGCGCAATGAAGAACCCCGGCCAGAAGCCGATCCGGCGGCTGATCTCAAAACCGAAATAGGCGCCGACCATGTAGAAGCTGGCGTGGGCGAAGTTGAGCACGCCCATCATGCTGAAGATCAGCGTCAGGCCGCTCGCCATCATGAACAGCAACATGCCGTAGAGCACGCCGTTCAGGGTCGAAAACGTGATGAGTTGCAGCATCGGAGCCCCAAGTCGCGCAGGACGGCGGCGGGCGTCGGCCCGCCGCCGCGTTTTCCTGTTACGGACGCTCCATCTTGCAGGTGGTCGGCAGGACCGTGTCGACCGCCTTGACGGCGCCGATGGTCTTCCAACCCCAGCCAGTCCCTTCTTCGTCGAACTTCGCGCCCGGATCGAGCGGGCCGAAGCTGGCGACGGACAGGTCCGAGAAGAACTGGTGATCGTCCTTGCGGATCCAGGCGTCGCCGCCGTCGAAGGCCTCGGTCTTCATGCCCTCGAGTTGCGCGGCGATGGACTTCGCGTCGTCGGCCTTGGCGAGCGTGATCGCCTTGGCGAGCGTATGCATCGCATTGACGCCGCGCGGATACCAGACGCTCATGCCCTCCTTGGCGCGGAACTCCGT
>NZ_JBEKVH010000019.1:0-48213 GCF_049514155.1 Roseiarcus sp.
GAGGTCATCGGCTCCTGGAAGACAATGGTGATGTCATCGCCGCGCACGCGGCGCATATTGCGCTCCGAGAGCGGAAGCAAATCGCGGCCTCTGAAAGCGATGCTGCCCGACGGATGCGAGGCGGCCGGATACGGCAGGAGTTTGAGGATCGACAGCGCCGTCACTGACTTGCCGGAGCCGGATTCGCCAACCAGCGCCACAGTCTCGCTCTTGCCGATATCAAAGGAGACGCGATCGACGGCCAGCGTCTCATGTCCGCCGGCACTGAATGCCACCGACAGGTCGCGGACGGAGAGGAGGGGGGCCTCGCTCATCTGAAGGTCTTTCGCGGATCGAAGGCGTCGCGCACCGCCTCGCCGATGAAGATCAGCAGCGACAGCATCAGCGCGACGATCGCAAAGGCGGACAGGCCGAGCCAGGGCGCCGACAGGTTCGACTTGCCCTGCAGCAGCAATTCGCCGAGCGACGGCGAACCCGGCGGCAGCCCGAGGCCGAGGAAATCGAGCGAGGTCAGCGTGCTGATCGACGCATTGACGACGAACGGCAGGAAGGTCAGCGTCGCGACCATCGCGTTGGGCAGCACGTGCTTGACGATGATCTTGGCGTTGGAGAGCCCGAGCGCGCGCGCCGCGTTGACGTATTCGAAGTTGCGCGCCCGCAGGAATTCGGCGCGCACGAGATGCACCAGGCTGACCCAGGAGAACAGCAACAGGATCGTCAGCAGCACGACGAAGCCCGGCGTCAGGATCGCCGACAGGATGATCAGGATGTAGAGGTGCGGCAGCGACGACCAGACCTCGATCAGCCGTTGCATCGTCAGGTCGAGCCAGCCGCCGAAATAGCCCTGCACCGCGCCGGCGGCGATGCCGATCGCCGAGGAAACGCCAGCGAGGATGAGGCCGAACAGCACCGAGATGCGGAAGCCGTAGATGAGGCGCGCGACGACGTCGTGGCCGTCGGCGTCGGTGCCGAGCCATTCCGGCTCGAGATCGCGGCAGGCGCCGCCGCCGGGCGGGATCTTCTTGGCGTCGCCGCGCGCGTGAGCGACGATCGCCGCGCGGCACTGCGCCTCGCTCAGCGTCCAAGTCGGCGGCGAGGGGAACGGCGTCGGCGGATCGAGCTTGGTGGTCGCGTTGGCGAAGCGGATCGGCGGCCAGACCATCCAGCCGTGGGCTTCGATCTCGCCGGCGATGTCCGGATCGCGATAATCGGTGTGGGCCTCGAAGCCGCCGAACTTGTCTTCCGGATAGTCGACCAAGACGGGGAATAGGAGCTCGCCCTTGTAGGAGGCGATCAGCGGCCGGTCGTTGGCGACGAATTCGGCTGCGAGCGAAACCGCGAACAGCGCCATGAAGATCCAAAACGACCAAAGCCCACGCCGGTTGCGGCGGAAATTATCGAGCCGCCGGCGGTTCATCGGGCTGAGCTTGAGCCAGCCGTGCGTATGCTGGGGAGGCGCGAGGGTCATGCAGCGACCCGCGCTTCCCTTCCCCCCTTGCGGGGGAAGGTGTCGCCCCGCAGGGGCGACGGATGAGGGGTCGCACCGCAAGGCGCGTCTTCCTCGTTGAGCCGCTGAGAAGGGCGATCGCGGAGAAGCCAGCTTCTCTCGAACGAGAGCGCCTGACGGCGCGACCCCTCATCCGGCCGACTTCGTCGGCCACCTTCCCCCGCGAGGGGGGAAGGGGCGCGCGCTGCGCGACGGATCGAGTCAATTTGCGAGGGCGCGCGCATCACACCTCGCGCGTCTCGAAGTCGATGCGCGGATCGACCCAGGTGTAGGTGAGGTCGGAGATGAGGTTCGTCACCATGCCGAGCAGGGCGAAGACGTAAAGGTTGCCGAGCACCACCGGATAATCGCGCTGGATCAGCGAATCGTAGGAGAGGTAGCCGAGCCCATCGAGCGAGAACACCTGCTCGATCAGCAGCGAGCCAGTGAAGAAGGCGCTGAGGAAGGCGCCGGGGAAGCCGGCGATGACGATCAGCATCGCATTGCGGAAAACGTGGCCGTAGAGCACCCGCCGCTCCGAGAGGCCCTTCATCCGCGCCGTTTGCACGTAGGACTTCTTGATCTCGTCGAGAAACGAATTCTTGGTCAGGAGGGTCGAAGTGGCGAACGAGCCGAGCACGAGAGAGGCCACCGGCAACGTGATGTGCCAGAGATAGTCCAAGACTTTGTGCGGCCAGGAAAAGTCGGCGAAATTGTCGGAAGTCAGGCCGCGCAGCGGGAAAATCTGCCAGAACGAGCCGCCGCAGAACAGCACAACCAGCAGGATGGCGAACAGGAAGCTCGGGATCGCGTAGCCGAAGATCACCAGCGCCGAGGTCCAGGTGTCGAAGCGCGAACCGTCCTTGACCGCCTTGCGCACGCCGAGCGGGATCGAGATCGCGTAGGAGATCAGCGTCATCCACAGGCCGAGCGACATCGAGACCGGCAGCTTCTCCTTGATCAGCTCGACGACCGGCGCGTCGCGGTAGTAACTCCTGCCGAGGTTGAAGGTCGCGTAGTCGCGCACCAGCATCCAGAACCGCTCCAGCGGCGGCTTGTCGAAGCCGTATTGTTTCTCCAGTTCCTTGATGAACTTCGGATCGAGTCCCTGCGCGCCGCGATAGCGCGAGGAAATGTCGCCGCCGGCGCGCGCCATTGCGCCGGCGCCGATCTGGCCGCCGCCGCCGCCGATCCGCGCCGTCGAGCCTTCGTCGGCGCCCTGCAATTGCGCGATCACGCGCTCGACCGGCCCGCCCGGCACGAATTGCACGATCGCGAACGAGACCAGCACGATGCCGAAGACGGTCGGGATCATCAGCAGCAGGCGGCGCAGGATATAGGCGAGCATGGGCTAGGCCCGCGAATAGCGAATAGCGAATGGCGAATGGCGGGGCGGCCGCTCGCCATTCGCCATTCGCCACTCGCCACTCGCCATTTTCTCACAGCCCAATTTTCTTCGCCTTGTCTTCGTCCCACCACCAGGTGTCCGGCGCGCCGACGCCCAGCTTGGGCTGGGTCGCGGGGCGCGAGAACGCGTCCCAATAGGCGACCCGGGCGGCGTCGCTGTACCACATCGGAACCCAGTAGTGCGCGGCGCGCAGCACGCGGTCGAGGACGCGGCACGCCACGTTGAGCGTGTCGCGCGTCGGCGCACGGATGATCCACTCGATCAGCGCGTCGACGAGCGGATCGGCGATGCCGGACAGGTTGCGCGAACCCTCCATTGTCGCTGCTTTCGAGCCGAGGAAAACCTGCAGCTCCGAGCCCGGCGTCACGCTGCCGCCGAAAGCCGCGGTGACGACGTCGAAGTCGAAGTTCTCGGTGCGGCTCTTGTACTGGGCCGCGTCGACGATGCGCGACTGCGCGTCGATGCCGAGCTTGCGCAGGTTCTGCTGGAACGATTGCGTATGCGGCTGCAGCGCGTCGGACGAATCGAGGAACTCGATCGTGAACGGCTTGCCGCCCGGCAGTTTGAGCACGCCGCCCTCGCGCGCGCAGCCGGCGGAAAGCAGCATCTCGTTGGCGCGCTTCAGCAGCGCGCGGTCGCTGCCCGAGCCGTCGCTGACCGGGGGAACGTAGGGGTCGCCAAACACGGAAGCGGGGATCGTGCCGCGCAAGGACTCAAGGATCTTCAGTTCATCCGGACTGGGCGGGCCGACCGCCTCCATCGCCGAATTCTGGAAATAGGAGATGACGCGCTTGTAGGACGAGAACATCACGTTCTTGTTCGTCCATTCGAAATCGAAGGCGAGGCCGAGCGCCTCGCGCACGCGCGGATCCTTGAACTGTTCGCGCCTGGTGTTGAAGTACCAGCCCTGCGAACCGGTCGGGGCGCCGTTGTGCAGCGTTTCCTTTTTCACTCTGCCGTCGTTGAAGGCGGGGAAATCGTAGCCGGTCGCCCAGATGCGCGCGGTGTACTCCTGATGGAAATTGATCGCGCCGGCCTTGAACGCCTCGAACGCGACCTGCCGCTCGCGGTAATATTCGAACCGCAGCCGGCGGAAGTTGTTCTGGCCGACGTTGATCGGCAGGTCCTTGGCCCAATAGTCGTCGCTGAGCTCGTATTCGATGAAGCGTCCCTGCTCGAACGTCTTGACCCGATAGGCGCCGGAGCCGAGCGGCGCCTCGAGCGTCGCAGCGTCGAAGTCGCGCCCCTTCCACCACGCGGCGGAGAAGATCGGCATGCCGGCGACGACGAGATGGGCGTCGCGACTGCGCTCCTTGACGAAGCGCACCAGCGCGACGTCGTCGGCTTCGGCGTCGACGCCGTCGACCTCGACCAGCAATTGCGAATAGGTCGGGTGCGCCTTCTCCTTGAGCACATCGAGCGAGAACTTGACGTCGGCCGCCGTCACCTTCGAGCCGTCGGCGAAGCGCGCTTCGGGGCGCAGCAGGAAGCGGTAGCCGAGCTTGTCGGGGCTGACGCTGACCGCGCGCGCGATGAGGCCGTAGAGGGAATCCGGCTCGTCGCCGTTGCCGCTCATCAGCGTATCGAACGTAGCCGACATGCCCGCCGCGCCGTCGCCGCGTTTCGAGAAGATGTTGAGCGTGTCGAAGGTGTCGAAGTTCTGGTTGCCCGAGGTCGCGGTGATCTGCAACGACAGCAGGCCGCCCTTCGGCGCGTCGGGATTGACATAGGCGAGGCGCTTGAAGTCGGGCGGCAGCGCCAAGTCGCCGAAAGAGGACAGGCCGTGGGTTTCGACCCAATCGTCGGCCCGCGCGCGCCCTCCGCCGACGACGGCCAGGGCGGCGAGCGCCGCCGAGCCTGTCAGCGCGCCGCGCCTCGTGATTGTCGAACCCATGCGGCCCGCTTTCCCGTTAGACTGTCGCCTGGACGATTCGCGCGGATTAAAACCGGCTTTGCGGCGCTTGGCCAGCGCCCTCCTGACGAGGGATGAAGCATGAATGGCGCCTTTTTCAAGACAATGGCGCGCGCGCCGGCGTTCGGCTTCGCCGGCGCGCCGCTCGACCGCGTCTCGGAGCGGCGCGACGACGCCGCCTCGATCGCCGCGCTGCGCGCCCGGCCGGATGCGAGGGCGGTGCTGATCGCGCGCGACATGCCGATTCTGCCGCGCGGCGCGCCGCCCCTGGCGCCGTTCTTCCCGATCGCTGAAATCGAACGCCTTGGCGGCGCGCGGTTCGAGGCGCTGCTCGGGATCGAAGCCGCCGGCGCGCCGGTATTCGCGGCGCTGCTGCCGGACGGCGCGGTCGAGCTGGTCGCCGACGACAGCGACGGCTTCCTCGACCGCAGGCGGCTGGTCGTTCCCGGCCGCGACGACCTCGTCCCGACCGATCTGCGCTCGATCGCGACGCAGGGGCTGGTCGGCGCGGACGCGCTCGCCGTGCTCGGCCAGGCCAAGGCGATCCTCTCCTGGCACGCCCGCCACGGTTTCTGCGCCAATTGCGGCGCCGCGACCCGGACCGCCGCCGCCGGCTGGCGGCGCGAGTGCGACGTCTGCAAGGCGCAGCATTTTCCCCGCACCGATCCGGTCGTCATCATGCTGGCGCTCGACGGCGAGCGCTGCCTGCTCGGCCGCCAGTCGCGCTGGCCCAAGGGCATGTACTCGTGCCTGGCCGGTTTCGTCGAACCGGGCGAGACGATCGAGGAGGCGGTCCGGCGCGAAATCCGCGAGGAGGCGGGAATCGCCTGCGGCGAGGTCGCCTATCTCGCCTCGCAGCCGTGGCCCTTCCCGTCGTCGCTGATGATCGGCTGCTTCGTTCGCGCGCTGACCCGCGAGATTGTCGTCGACGGCGACGAACTCGAGGACGCACGCTGGTTTCAGCGCAACGACGTCATGGCGATGTTCGACAGGCGCCATCCCGAAGGCCTGAGCGCGCCGATGCCGATGGCGATCGCGCATCACATTCTGCGGGTGTGGGCGGAGAGCAGCGTCTGACGGACTGTATTCGGCATTCGAAGCGCCCGCGAACGATAAGCTGACGTGACCGATGGCAGAAAAATACAGAATCTGAGATTTCCCAATACGACCCTCAGGGATGAAGATGAGTCTCCGGGACTCTAAAGACACCCTTGATGCAATCGAGATTGCGTAAGGCGATCTGGATGTGTGTCTTCTCGTCGAAGCCGGCGCCGGGATAGATTTCCCGCCCCTCGGGAAACGCGGCGCGCACAGTTTCTATCGAACCTCCGTGAGCCTCGTAGATCGCATGAAGATGTTCGATAACCGCGCAATCAAGTTGTCGGCGAAAACGATCGCGATTCACCGGTAGAGGCTGACCAGCGGCGCTGAGAGTCTCGGAAAGAGACTCGTATGCCGCGCGCACCATGTCGATGCCGACGGTGCTCATGAGATCCAAGCAGTTTCCGAGGTCGATTACCGCGCCAACTACTGTCGGCGCTTTGATCTTGGAGCCGGGCCGCTTCTTAGCCTCTGAGGCAAAATCGAGTCCACGCCTCGGGTTCGCTTCCCAAAAATAAACTCCCCAACCCAGCCAGTCGTAGTCGTTCTGACTTGTCTCGAAAGGTTCGCCCGCTAACAGTCTCTCCGCCACAGCCTGATCGCAGCCATGGTAGCCAAGGATGAAGCTGGCGGAAAGGCGTTGCAATTAGCCCTTTACGGCGTAGGCCTTTGTGAATCCCCCATCCTTCGTCAGGATGCGCTCGCGCTGGAGAGTTTCCACGGCCGACTTTTTCGTTTTAGTGGCTCGCTTGGTGTAGGCTTTTGCAGCAGCGCGGAATGCGATCGCCGTCGCCGACGAGCTGACATCAAGTCGGCCGCTCAGGTCGCTATGCTTCGGCCATTCGCGTTTGGTCGTGAGCTTTGAACTGTTCGCCATCCCTGAATGTTACCCCGTTATCTCAACCACGCAAGTCATTTGCGCCTTTTGTTGCATGTCCCGGCTTTTCGGAGTTGGCGAGTTTCTCCGCCGCAAGGCAACCGAGTAAGTCGGCGCCAAACGTCCTACTCCATCCCTTATGCGATCGCCGCCTTCTGCAGCGCGACGATCTGGACGATGGCGCCGCGCGCCAGCGCCAGCAGCTTGAGCAACTCCGCTTCGCTGAACGGCGCGCCCTCGGCCGAGCCCTGCACTTCGACCAGGCCGCCCGAGCCGGTCATGACGAAATTGGCGTCGGTCTCGGCGGTCGAATCCTCGGCGTAATCGAGATCGAGCACCGCTTCGCCCTTGACCACGCCGCAGGAGACCGCGGCGACGTGGTCCTTCATCGGATTGTCGCGCACGATCGAGCGCTGGGTCATCCATTTCAGGCAATCGGCGAGCGCGACCCAGGCGCCGGTGATCGCCGCGGTGCGGGTGCCGCCGTCGGCCTGCAGCACGTCGCAGTCGATGGTGATCTGCCGTTCGCCGAGCTTCGGCAGGTCGACCACCGCGCGCAGCGAGCGTCCGATCAGGCGCTGGATTTCGTGAGTGCGGCCGGAGACCTTGCCCATCGAAGATTCGCGCTTGGTGCGGGTCGAGGTCGCGCGCGGCAGCATCGCATATTCGGCGGTGACCCAGCCGCGGCCCTGGCCGCGCAGCCACGGCGGCGGCTTGTCCTCGAGCGATGCGGCGCACAGCACGTGGGTGTCGCCGAAACGCACCAGGCACGAACCTTCCGCATAGCGCGCGACGCCGCGCTCGAACGTCACTTTGCGCAATTCGTCGGGGGCGCGCTGGGAAGGTCGCATCGACAAGGGTCCTGAATATGACCGGGCTGCTGTAGCCCTGGGGCGGCGGCGTGGCAATCGACGGCGCGGCGGCGCCCGACGAGCGAACGTTCGGTCGGGCGATGTTATACACATTGATATGTTGTTCAAAGACCGGCGCCAACGCAAAATCATTCGGCAATTGCGCTGGGGCAATTTGCGCGTAAGGCTTCGCGGTTAACTGGAGGTTCAGCGGGAGGCGCGATGCTGGGTCGTGTTCGCGTCCCTGCGGGGAGGACGGTCGCGATGAGGGAAATCAGCGCCGAAAAGCTCACCTACGTCATCGCCAAAGCGCGCGAGATGGCGGGGGAGGACGGAGGGCGTGGGGTCAACGGATCGAAACGGAGCGTCGCGGTGAGCGCGGCCGGCGGCGAAGGCTGCGCTGCGGCGCGGGCCGAACTTGCCGGTTTCATTGATGCGATGGACGAGGACGAGCAGTGCGAACTGATCGCGCTCGCCTGGGTCGGGCGCGGAAAATTCACGCGAGAGGAGTGGAAGAGCGCCCTGGTCGAGGCTCGCAACCATCTCAAGCAGCCGACCGCCGCTTATCTGCTCGGCAATCCGAAGCTCGCGCCCCACCTCGAATCCGGCCTCGCCGAGCTCGACCATACCGGCGACGGCTTCGAGTTCGCCCGCCGCTAGGGCGCCGGAACGCCGCGGATGTTGACGACCGCGCCGAAGCCCAGGCGCCACGGTCTTGTTTGCCGCCCCTGAGGGCCCGATTTCGCTGGCGCCTGGGCAAAAATCCTGTATAAGCCGCGCACCTTGGGGCCAAGGCCCCAGGGTGCAAGCGACCGACCTGGACGACATCCCGGCTCGGCCGAAACGAACCTGCGACGGGATTTTCCCGCCGCCAGCCAAAAGGACAAATCGATGTCGATCACTGCCGAGCGCAAGGCTGTGCTCATCAAAGACTACGCGTTGAAGGCCGGAGATACCGGTTCGCCGGAAGTGCAGGTCGCGATCCTCACCGAGCGCATCGCCAATCTGACCAATCATTTCAAGACCCACGTGAAGGACAACCATTCGCGCCGCGGTCTTCTCAAGATGGTGTCGCAGCGCCGTACGCTGCTCGACTACGTCAAGAAGAGCGACGAGGCGCGCTACAAGACTCTGATCGAGCGCCTCGGCATTCGTCGCTGACGGCGTCGGGCGTAGCGGGCGGCGGCATAGGGCCGCCGTCCGACTGAGTAGGATCGCGAAAGCCGCGCGTCGCAGTTGGCTGCGAGACGGCCCTTCCTCACGAAGGTCCGACAGCCCGTCAAGCGTTGGGCGTTCCAGGTTGAACGCCCTGCGGCAGGATCGCCAAAGGCTGGCGCTCGGTGCGCCAGCCTCTCGCCGTCTTGCCGATGACGGACACGTTCGCAGCCGCCCGCGAGAGGGTGAGCGGCCTCGCATCCTTTCCATTGTTTAGAAGGATGAATCGATGTTCGAAATCTATCGCGAGGAACTGACCCACGGCGGTCGCAGGCTCGTTCTCGAGACCGGGCGCGTCGCCCGCCAGGCCGACGGCGCGGTTTGGGCGAGCTGGGGCGACACCACCGTGCTCGCCACCGTCGTCGCCGCCAAGGCGCCCAAGCCCGGCCAGGACTTCTTCCCGCTGACCGTCCACTACCAGGAGAAGACCTTCGCCGCCGGCCGCATTCCCGGCGGCTACCTCAAGCGCGAAGGCCGGATGTCGGACCGCGAGACCCTGACCTCGCGCCTGATCGACCGGCCGATCCGGCCGTTGTTCCCGGACGGTTTCCGCTGCGACACGCAGGTGATCGTCACCGTTCTCAGCCACGACATGGAGACTGATCCCGACGTGCTGGGGCTGATCGCCGCCTCGGCGGCGCTGACGCTGTCGGGCGTGCCGTTCATGGGCCCGGTCGGCGCGGCGCGGGTCGGCGTTTTCGGCGGCGAGGTCAAGGCCAACCCGACGATCGAAGAGATGAAGGAGTCCACGCTCGATCTCGTCGTCGCCGGCACCGCCGACGCGGTGCTGATGGTCGAGTCGGAAGCCAAGGAACTTTCCGAAGAGACGATGCTGAAGGCGGTGATGGCCGGCCATGCGTCATTCCAGCCGGTGATCGCGGCGATCATCCGCCTCGCCGAGAAGGCGGCCAAGGAGCCTCGCGACCTCGAGATCGCCGATAAGTCGGCGGTCGAGAAGGCGGTGCTGGCGGTGGCGGAAGCCGACCTGCGCGCGGCCTATTCGATCACCCAGAAGCAGGGGCGCTACGCCGCCGTCGACGCGGTCAAGGCCAAGGTCAAGGCGGCGCTGCTGCCTGAGGGCGGCACGCCGGAGTTCACGCCCGAGGCGGTCGCCGAAGCGTTGCACGACGCCCAGGCCAAGGTGGTGCGCTGGAACATCCTCGACCACAAGCGCCGCATCGACGGCCGCGACCTGACGACGGTGAGGCCGATCCTCGCCCAGGTCGGCGTGCTGCCGCGCACCCACGGCTCGGCTCTGTTCACGGCTCGGCTCTGTTCACCCGCGGCGAGACGCAAGCCCTGGTGGTGGCGACGCTCGGCACCGGCGAGGACGAGCAATACGTCGACTCGCTCGAGGGCACCTACAAGGAGCGGTTTCTGCTCCACTACAACTTCCCGCCCTATTCGGTCGGCGAAACCGGGCGCATGGGCGCGCCCGGCCGGCGCGAGATCGGCCACGGCAAGCTCGCTTGGCGCGCAATCCGTCCGATGTTGCCGACCGCTGCGGAGTTCCCCTACACGATCCGCGTCGTGTCGGAGATCACCGAGTCGAACGGCTCGTCGTCGATGGCGACGGTGTGCGGCTCCTCGCTGGCGCTGATGGACGCGGGCGTGCCGCTCAAGCGGCCGACCGCCGGCATCGCCATGGGCCTGATCCTCGAGGGCGACCGCTTCGCGGTGCTGTCCGACATCCTCGGCGACGAGGATCACCTCGGCGACATGGACTTCAAGGTCGCCGGCACCACCGAGGGCGTCACCTCGCTGCAGATGGACATCAAGATCGCCGGCATCACCGAGGAGATCATGAAGGTCGCGCTCGCCCAGGCGAAGGACGGCCGCATGCACATCCTGGGCGAGATGGGCAAGGCGCTGACCGGCGCCCGCGCCGAGCTCGGCGAATACGCGCCCCGCATCGAGACGATGAAGATTCCCACCGACAAGATCCGCGAAGTGATCGGCACCGGCGGCAAGGTCATCCGCGAGATCGTCGAGAAGACCGGCGCCAAGATCAACATCGAGGACGACGGCACGGTGAAGGTCGCCTCCGCCGACGGCGCCAAAATCAAAGCCGCGATCAACTGGATCAAGTCGATCGCCGCCGAGCCCGAGGTCGGCCAGATCTACGACGGCACCGTGGTCAAGACGATGGAGTTCGGCGCCTTCGTCAACTTCTTCGGCTCGAAGGACGGCCTCGTCCATATCTCGCAGCTCGGCAAGGGCCGGGTCGCCAAGACGACCGACGTCGTCAAGGAAGGCGACAAGGTCAAGGTCAAGCTGATGGGCTTCGACGACCGCGGCAAGGTCAAGCTGTCGATGCGCGTCGTCGACCAGCAGACCGGCGAGGACCTGGAGAAAAAAGAGAAGGAAGCGGCCGAGCCCGCCGCCCCCGCCCAGGGCTGATCCAGCCTTAACCCTACGGGGTTAATTTCCGTTAACCCGCGAAAATGCCAGAGCGGCGCCCCACCGGCGCCGCTCTTTGCCGTTTTTCTGCCGGTCGTCCCGTAACCACGGTTCGTCAACCGCGTTCGTCAACTTCGCCGGGCGCGTCTCCGGCGTTAAGGCAGGCGAAACGTCGGTCGCAGAGACTGTCCGATCAACGACCCCAACCGCAAGAGTCCTCCATGCAAGTCAGTTTCACCGGCTCGCTTCAAGCCGGACGCGCCGCCAAGACGATCGGCCGGATCAAGGTCGTCGGCCGGTGGCGGGGCGTCGACGAGCCGGCGAGCGAAGCCGATCGTCGCGCGCTGCTGCGCGACCTTGCCCGCGAAGCCGAGGATTACGGCGCCGACGCGCTGATCGGCGTTCGTTTCGAAGCCGAAGAGACCGCCGAGTGCGACGGCGTCAGCCTCCGTCGCCTCGTCGCCAGCGGTTCGGCGGTGCAGATCACGATCGCCGCGTGAACGACGCGGGCGCGCGGCGCGGCTTCAAGCCGGTCGCCGCGCCGCCAGTCCCATCAGCGTATAGGCGCAGACTTCGCGCCCGTCCTGATTGACGCCGACAATGCGCATGCCGATCAGGCCCCAGTCCGGCCGCCGGGTCTCGCGCAACGATTCAACCCGCAACGAGAAGGCGATCACGTCGCCCGGCCGCACCGGCGCCGGCCAGCGCAGATCGCGCACGCCCCTGCCGAGGCCGAGCGGCGGCGGCTTCTCGCCGTCCGTCGCCAGGGCCTTGCGCTGCGCGCGGCGGCCGTCGACCAAGAGCCGCATCGAAACGCTGACGGTGTGCCAGCCCGAGGCGCACAGACCGCCGAAGATCGACTTCGCCGCCGCCGCTTCGTCGAGATGGAAGGGCTGCGGATCGAACCTGCGGGCGAAATCGAGGATCGCCTCGCGGGTGAAGCGATGCGCGCCGAGCGAAGCCGTCTGGCCGACCTCGTGGTCCTCATACCACAGGCCGATCATTTCCGCGCCTCGCCGTTGGGGCGGCGGCCGAAGAACACCGACCCCTGCTGCCGCATCACCACTTCGTGGTTCTGGTTCATCAGCTCGAACCGCATCTCGACGACGCCGATGTCGGGGCGCGAACGCGACGGGCGCGCGGCGAGCGTCATGCGGCGGACGCTCAGCCGGTCGCCCGGCCTGACCGGCTTCAGCCAGTCGATCGACTCGATCCCGGGCGACCCTTGCGCGCTCGAGCGCAGGAAAACTTCGTCGCAATTGATGCGCATCATCAGCGCCGCGCTGTGCCAGCCCGAGGCGATCAGCCCGCCGGCCATCGATTCGCGCGCCGCCACTTCGTCGAGATGGAACGGCTGCGGATCGAATTCGCGCGCGAATTCGACAATCTCCTCCGCGGTCACGATGCGGTCGCCGAATTCGACGACCTCGCCCACCGGAAAATCCTCGAAATAGAGCCGGTCCATGTCGGCCTCTCAGGTGGCGAAGCGAAAGTGGAGCACGTCGCCGTCCTGAACGGCGTAGTCCTTGCCTTCGAGGCGGAACTTGCCCGCTTCGCGCGCGCCCGCTTCGCCCTTGTGGGCGACATAGTCGTCATAGGCGATCGTCTCGGCGCGGATGAAGCCCTTCTCGAAATCGGTATGGATGACGCCGGCCGCCTGCGGCGCCTTGGCGCCCTTCTCGACCGTCCAGGCCTTCGCCTCCTTCGGCCCGGCGGTGAAGAAGGTGACGAGGTGCAGCAAAGCGTAGCCGGCGCGGATGACGCGATTGAGGCCCGGCTCGACGAGGCCGACCGCCTCGAGATAGTCCTTCTGATCGGCCAGCGGCAGGACGGCGATCTCGCTCTCGATCTTGGCCGAAACGACCACCGCGACCGCGCCCTCTTTCGCCGCCACCGCGCGCACCGTGTCGGCGAAGGCGTTGCCCTTGTCCGCCGACGCCTCTTCGACGTTGCAGACGTAGAGCACCGGCTTGGAGGAAAGCAGGCCGAGCGACTGGAACTGCTTGTGCTGCTCGCGGCTGACGCCCGCCGCGCGCGCCGGCCGGCCCTCGCGCAATTCGGCGAGGCTGCGCTCGGCGAGCTCGAGCAGCTCTTTCGTCTCCTTGTCGCCGCCCTTGGCCTTCTTCTCCATCGCCACGACGCGCCGCTCGAGGCTTTCGAGGTCGGCGAGCATCAGTTCGGTCTCGATCGTGGCGATGTCGGACAGCGGATCGATGCGCCCCTCGACATGGGTGACGTCGCCGTCCTCGAAGCAGCGCACGACATGGGCGATCGCGTCGCATTCGCGGATGTTGGCGAGGAACTGGTTGCCGAGGCCCTCGCCCTTCGATGCGCCGCGCACCAGGCCGGCGATGTCGACGAAGGTCAGGCGGGTCGGGACGATCTCCTTCGAGCTGGCGATCGCGGCGAGCGTTTCCAGCCGCGGGTCGGGCACGGCGACGTCGCCGACGTTGGGCTCGATGGTGCAGAACGGATAATTCGCCGCCTGGGCGGCGGCGGTCTGGGTGAGCGCGTTGAAGAGCGTCGACTTGCCGACGTTGGGCAGGCCGACGATGCCGCATTTGAAGCCCATGGAGACGCGCGCCCGCAAAGTGAAGGGAGTTGGAGCGGCCCTATGCGCGGACGCGCGGAAAAAGGCAAGGGGCGGAAAGGCCGGCGCCGGGGCGCACGACGATAGCGGTCCCGGCGGGTTTGGTCGAAAACGACGGTCGTCAGGCCCGGTCGATGCGGCCGGAATAGCAGCCTCGTTTTGCGTAATGCGCGTGGATGTAGCTCACGTCGGCGTTGGCCAGCAGGCGAGCGATGAGCGGCTCGACGGCGGCGCCCTCGACGACGTCGGCGTCGAGCATCATGCCGCTGGCGTCGAAGGCGCGCAGCGACAGCAGGCGGGCGCGCATGACCGCCGGCACGTCGTCGACCCGGTCGTAGGCGGCTGCGGCGCCTTCGCGCACGAAGATCGCGTGCGACGCCCGATAGGGCGTGTCGGCCGGCTGGCAAACGTGGTTGAGCAGCAGCGCCGTCTCGCCCGGCGCGGCGTCGCGCATCTCGACCCGGCACGGGAAGGCCTGCGGCTTATCGACGACATAACGCTTGACGCCGAGCCTGGCCAATTCGTCGTCGGGCAATCCGAACAGGCGGCGGAACGGTTCGGGCGACAGCCCGGTGATGCGGAAGGCCATGGCGAACTCCTCGATGTCGGGAGCGCACCCAACCAGCCGCGCGGCGCGCCCGCCACCCGGTTCCTGCGGTCGTGACCAGAGATCGCGGCGCTCGTCTTCGGAACGCTTGCCTGCAACGATCCCCACGCGGCGTTGAGCGATTTGCGCGGCGCGCAGCGGCTAAGACGCCATCGACGGCAGAGCGTGCCGCGCCATCAATTCGATGAAGGCCGAGCGCGTGAGCTTGCGCCGCTTCGCCTCCGCGTCGATCGCCGCGAGAACGCCGGCGTCGATCGACAGATTGGCTTTCACTGGACGGCCTGTTTCCCGCACCAGCGGAACGCGAACGATAAGTGCGCCTTCACCGAGCATTTCGGAGGCGTCGGGGTCTTCGCACAAGCTCTCCAGCGCCCGTGGCGCCGGAATTGCGCCGCCCTTCTGTTCCGTCGCATCGACCCAGTCGCGCATCGCTTCCGCAGCGTTCGCAACGGCGGCGTCGATCGTCACCCCCATCGCCACGCAACCTGGAAGGTCGGGGAAATAGACCCCGTACGCGCCGGCCTTTCCGTCGATGAGACCGATGTAGCTCGTCATCTTCATCTCCAACCGGCAACCTTGGCGATCTGCCTGTTTTTGTGGGTAGTTCTCGGCACATCCAAGAGCGCGCCCCTTACTGCGATTGTGCGAGCCGGTGGCCACGCACCAGATGCTACCCCGATGCTCGCCGCCCGCTCACGGGCTTAGTCGCTGCTATCGAAGACAGTGCAAAGCGCATATATAATTTCCAAGGCCAAATCGTGGGAAAACGTTGATGATCGAAGTCAACAATTTTCAGAGAATCGGCACCGATCACAATACGGGTGTCGGCGAAAAATTTGAGAATATTGCGCGCGCCTTTTTCACCAAGCAGGGCTTGAACCTCGAAAGGAATTTCTCGGTGCCTATCGGCGTGGGGGATAGGAAGAAGCCGCACAGGTTTGATCTTGGCAGTTCCACTCCTCCAGTCCTTGTCGAATGCAAATCTCATACTTGGACTCAAGGAGGCAATATGCCGAGCGCCAAGATGACGGTTTGGAATGAGGCGATGTACTACTTTCATATAGCTCCCAAACAATATCGTAAAATTATGTTCGTGCTGAAGCACAGCAGGGCAGGTATCAGTTTGGCGTCCTATTACTTGCGAACCCACGGACACCTCGTCCCCGACGGCATAGAGATTTGGGAGTTCGACGCAGACACAAATACGGGCGAGAAACTCCTGTAATCTCCAGTTTGTAGGTTCCTCAACACCCAATCGCGCGCGCCGATATTCGACAAGGCCGGCACCCGCCGTCGCCTGCCATCGCCGTGCTCGCCGTCAAGGTCAGGCCGCTACGCGGTCGCTTCGCGAACCTTGACCGCTGTGCGCGTCGCTGGCTTCTGGCCGCCATGCCTCTTTGGTGGGCGAAGGCGGCCGTCGGCCGCTTCGTCCACCAAAGAGACATGGAAACAATTCGCCACGTCACCGAGGCGCAGTCACCCCAGAAGGGGCCGAAGCGAAGCGCAGGAGCGGCGCAGCCGCTTGACGGCGGCTCGGCGACGTGGCCGCTGCCGGGCAAAGGTTTGGCCGACAGCCGACCGGCCGCGCCCTGTTCGACAGGGGCGCGCCAGCGGATTAGTTTCCCTCCATGCAAGAAGGCCAATTCAGCCGCACGGCGCTCGGCGCCGCCGGGCATCGGGCGGCGCACCAGGCGCTCGAAGGCGGCTTCTTCTTCGCCGATCCGCTGGCGCTGCCGATCCTCGGGGCGGACGCGCAAGCCGCGATCGACAAGGCGAAGGCGCAGCCGCTGCGGCGCGGCCTCAGGCTGTTCATCGCCCTGCGCAGCCGCTTCGCCGAGGACTCGGCGCACGCGGCGATCGCCCGCGGCGTGCGGCAGGTCGTCGTGCTCGGCGCCGGCTTCGACACCTTCGCCTACCGGCTCGAAGCGCCGGCGGCCTTACGGGTGTTCGAGGTCGATCATCCCGCGACCCAGGCCGAGAAGCGCCGGCGGCTCGAAGCGGCGCGCGTCGCCGAGCCTGCGCATGTCGTCTATGTCGGCTGCGACTTCGAGCGCGAGATCTTCGTCGATGCGCTGGCCGCAGCGGGGTTTGATCGCCGCCAGCCGTCGTTCGTCTTCTGGCTCGGCGTGACCGCCTACCTGACGCATGAGGCGGTCTACGCCGCCCTCGCGGCGGTCGCGGCGCTGCCGGGCGGGGAGGAGATCGTCTTCGACTACGCCGCCTCGCCCGAGACGATCGACGATCAAGCCGCCCGCACGGCGCACGAAGACCTGGCGCGGAAAGTCGCCGCCGCCGGCGAACCTTTGCGCGCCTATTTCGACCCGCCGGCGCTGCACGCGCAGCTTACGGCGCTCGGTTTCAGCGAAATCGAAGACCTCAGGGCTGAAGAGGTCGCGGCGCGCTATGCGCCGGGACGAGCGCCGACGCGCCGCGGCGCCGGGGCGAGGATGCTGCGCGCGGCGACCGCGCCGACGGCCTGAGCCGCGGTCACAGCCGCGCCTTGGCCTGGGCGACGGTGAGGAAGGTGAATTCCTGAATGCCGATGTCGGTGATCACGTCGGCGCCGAGCCGCACATTGACTTTCGTGATCAGCGCCTTGGTGAACTTGGTGAGGTCGAACGTCTCGAGGTGGTCGAAGTCAATCGACGGATCGTCGTAGACGTAGCGAAATGCTTCGTCGACGAGGAAGGCGTCGGGCGGCAACGGCGCCTTGGCCGCGGCGGCATTGTCGACGACGTAGGAAAGCTGCGCGACGATGTAGCCCCTGACCGCGCCGTCGCGGATCTTCGGGACATTGAACTCCTTGGTCTTCTTCAGTTCTTTCGGCGCCGTCGACTCGACGACCGCCGGATGGGCGGCCATGGCGCGGAAATGCGTCGTCGCGTAGCCCGCCGCCAGCGTCGTCAGGCAGGCCCAGAATCCGATCATGATGATGCGGATCATTCGTCCATCCAGTAGCGGTCCGAATACGTGCCGTCGGACTGACTGTCGCGGATCGCCCGCGTGATGATGTCGGAAACCGCGCGCGCGGCCTTCAATTGCGTGCTCAGCAGGCGACGGTTGGTCTCGAGCCGCGTCTGCAGGTGGCCGAGCGCGGCGGCGAGCGCCGGGCCGAGCTGCAGACCGGCGAGATTCGGCGCGTGCCGGTTGAGCTCGAGCAGGCCCTGACTCTTGCGGTGATTGAACGCGTCGTAGTCGACCGGCCCGCGCCGGGCGATCGCCTCGTTCTCCTCGTCGAGGGTCTGAGCGAGCCGCTCGATGACCGGCAGGATCGCCGCCGCCGGCGATTGCGGGCGGCCGTTGGCGGCGACGCGCAGGACGGCGCTCACGAGCGCTTCTCGCTGGCGAACAGCACAGCGCCGCCGTCGACCTCGGCGCCGCTCGGCAGCGCCAGCGAATTGGCGCTCATCTGGGCGGTGGCGGCGTTCGCCGCGGCGTCGGCGCGTTGCGCCTTCTCCAGCGCGGCGCTGGCCTCGCCGAGCGGATGGGTGGCGAACAGGCGCTTGGCGATGCCGAGCGCGTCGGTCTTGGCGATCTGCCGCGAAACCTGGTCGGCGAGCATCGACTTCCACATGTCGCCGGCGAGCCCCTGGCCGAAAAACGCGCTCGAGTCCTTGGGCAGCATCTCGCTGACGAAGCTGTTGAGCATCACGGCCTCGAATCCGGTCTTCACCTTGGCGGCCTTGTCGTCGGCCGTTTCGGCCGCAGCGGAAAATCGCGCCCGCGCGTCGGCCGCGGACGGCCCGCTTGTTGCGGCGGGCGCGGTCGCGGCGAGCGTGTCGGCGAAGTCGGCCGCGTCGGCGCCGGCAGCGCCGCCGAGCGCGTTGAGGCGCTGCGCGACGGCGGCGGCGCGCGTCGGGTCGGCGGCCTTGGCGACCTCCAGCACGATGTCCGAGGAAGCGTCGATAGCCATGGATTCCCCGTGGGTTCTTTGCGAAACGAACATCCGCCCGCAGGCTTACGCCGAGCTTGACGGCGGCTTGCCGAGCGAGCGCTCAATCAGCTCGGCGAGCGCCTTGCGCTGCTGCTGGTCGCGATACTTCGCTTCAAGCCCTTCATGAGCGCGCTCGGCGAGCTTGGCGCGCGCGCCCTCGCGAAAAGCGTGACGCGACTGGGCGGCGTAGGCGGCCTCGGCGGCGGCGATCTCCGCTTCGAGCCGGCGGATGCGCCGCATGCCCACTTCGGCCGGCGGACCGTAGGCGCAAACGCCCTCGCCCATCGCCCGCCATATCGCGCGCTCGTCCGCGACGAGCCCGTCGCGGCGGCGACCGATCTGGGCCAGCCGCCAGCCCGCCAGTTCGTGCAGCTGCTTCCGCAGTTTGCCGATTCGCGCCAACGCTTCCAGCCGCCGCTTCATCTTGGTCTAACCCGTCTTCAGCCAGGCGGCGAAGGCCGTCATGAATTCGCTCAGCATCGGCTGGGCGGTGACGTAGAGCAGCAGCAACCCGCCAGCGACGATGAAAGGCGTCGCGACGTAAAAGATGGCGATCTGCGGCGTCAGGCGGTTGATGAGGCTCATCGCCAAGTTGACGGTGATCGCATAGAGGAAGAACGGCGAGGTGATCCTCAGCGCGACCCGGAACGACTCGGAGAGCATGCCGGCGACCTGCCGCAGCGAATAGCCGGGATCGAAGTCGACCCCCATCGGAATGGCGCGGTAGGAGGCGACCAGCCCGCGCAACGCCTCCCAATGCGCGTCGGTGATGAAGATCAGCGCCGTCGCCGAAAGAACGACAAAGGTGGCGAGCGGCGGCAGCATCTGATCGGGCTCGACCTCGACGCCGAACGGATTGGCGAGACCGAGCATGGCCGACGCGCCAACCGCCATCGCCTCCAGCGCGAGGAACAGCAGGCGGCCGAGGATGCCGATGGTCGCCCCGACCGCGCTCTCGATCACGATCAGGCGCAACGCCGGCAACGGTTCGGCGCTGAGCGAGCGCAACGGCGCCTGATCGATGAGAATCGGCGTCAGCGACAGCGTCGTCGCCACGGCGACGAACAGCCGAACCTGCACCGGGATCTGCGCGTTCGCCCATCCCGGCATCAGCATCAGGCAGCCGCCGATGCGGCAGAACAGCACGAACACCGCCAGCGTGAGGTTGGGATCGAACAGCCGCGCGATGTCGCCGTTCGCATCCACTAGGAGATCGCGCCCAACGACTTGACCTCGAACCCGCGCGCGATTTCGAGCTGCGACAGCACCGGCAAGGTCGGGAACATGCGTTCGATGATCATCCGCACATAGGTGCGCGTCTCGGCGGTCGTCACCAGGGCGAAGACGTGCTTGTCGTCCATGCGCTTGCGGATGGCGGTCGCCGCCTCGGCGGCGAACTGCTCCATCAACCGCGGGTCGATGTCGAACTCGACCACTTCGCCCTTGGCGTCGCGCTTCAGGCTCTGATGGAAGACCATGTCCCAGCGGTTGCCGAGCCGCAGCACGCGCAGCGCCCCCTGTTCCTGGATCTCACCGCAGATTTGCTGCGCCAGCCGGACGCGCACGTGCTCGACGATCTGCTCCGGTCGACGCACGTGCGGCGCGACCTCGGCGATCGCCTCGAGGATGAGGCTGAGGTTGCGGATCGACACCCGCTCGGCCAGCAGCAGCTTGAGCACCGCCTGGATGCCGGAATAGGAGATCTGCGACGGGCACAGCTCGTCGACCAGCCGCTTGTACTCCGGCTCCAGCCGATCCAGCAGGGCGCGCATGTCCTTGTAGGACAGCAGTTGGGCGAGGTTGTTGTGGATCACTTCGCTCAAGTGGGTCAGCAGCACCGAAACGGCGTCGATCGGCTTGAAGCCTTCGCGCTTGACGTCCTTGAGATAGGCCTGCGAAATCGACATCGCCTTCATGCCGAAAGCCGGCTCGCGGATGTCGTCGCCCGGCACGTTGGGACGGCGGCCGTCGCCGATGATGACCAGGAACTCGTGGGTCTTGAGCTCCTGGGTGGCGACGACGGTGCCGTGAATGCGGATCTGGTAGGTCTTGGCCGGCGCCCTGATGTCGTCGGTGAGCTTGATCTCCGGCACGACGAAGCCGTACTGGCGCGCGAACTTGCGCCGCATCTTGGCGACGCGCGAGGCGATCTCCTCGTATTGCGGCAATAGCGTCGCGGTCAGCTCCTTGCTCAGGCACAGCTCGATCTCGGCCGACTTCAGTTGCTCCTTGATCGAGCTCTTCTGCTCGGCGCGCGCCTTCTCGTCGCGCGCGGCTTCGGCGACCGCGGCGAGGGCGCGATCCTTGGCCTGGCGGTTGGGAATCGCGACGCCGACGAAGGCCATCAGCCCGCCGAGAAGCGCGAACGGGATGAACGGCAGGCCGGGAATGACGCCGAGCACGAACATCATCAGCGCCGCCATGAACAGCGCGATCGGATAGCCGCTGAGCTGACCGAGCACCGCCTTGTCGGCCGAGCCGCGCGTGCCGCCCTTGGCGACCAGCATGCCGGCGGCGAGCGAGATGATCAGCGCCGGGATTTGCGAGACCAGGCCGTCGCCGACCGACAGCTTGGTGAAGATGTCGGAGGCGGCGGAGAGGCTGAGCCCGTGCCGGGTGACGCCGATGACGATGCCGCCGAAGATGTTGACCGCGAGGATGATCAGGCCGGCGATGGCGTCGCCGCGGACGAACTTCGACGCGCCGTCCATCGAACCGAAGAAGGAGCTCTCCTCCTCGAGTTCGCGGCGGCGCTGCTGGGCGACCTTCTCGTCGATCAGCCCCGCCGACAGGTCGGCGTCGATCGCCATCTGCTTGCCGGGGATGGCGTCGAGGGTGAAGCGCGCGCCGACCTCGGCGATGCGGGTCGCGCCCTTGGTGATGACCAGGAAATTGATGGTCACAAGGATGAGGAAGACGATGATGCCGATGACGAAGTCGCCGCCCATGACCAGACTGGCGAAGCCGCCGATGACGTAGCCGGCGGCGGTGATCCCCTGGGCGCCGTGGGCGAGGATCAGACGCGTGGTCGAGATGTTGAGCGCGAGCCTGAGGACCGTGGCGACCAGCAGCACGGTCGGAAAGGCGGAGAACTCGAGCGGCTTGTTGATCCACAGGGCGACCATCAGGATCAACACCGACAACGCGATCGAAAACGCCAGGCCGAGGTCGATCAGCGTCGCGGGAACGGGCAGGAAGAACAGGCACAGGATCAGCACGATGCCGACCGCGAAGGCGATGTCCTTGCCCCCACGGCCTACAGCCGGCACGCTCGCAGCCGCCGTCAACGACATCCCGGGTTCTCCACAACGCTTCGACGGCGACCATGCCCGGCGAAGCTTGCGTGGGTCTCGCCGCCGCGGCGCCGCGGCCGCCCGCCGGCGGCTGACGAAGTCGCCGCGAGTGACGTTTTGCGCCCGTCATGGCGGGCCGCCGACGCCGACCCAACCGCCAAACGACATTTCAGACGGACCCGACGCCGAAACTTGACATCCGGCCTTGGCATGGCATGACGTTCGCGCTCAGCCTGGGACGGAAGCGGTCGTTCGGCGTGGACATGCTTTGCCGGGAAATTTAGCCAACGCCTTCATTACAATAACGGCCGCGCAATGTCCAATAAAATGAACAAACTACATGAGTTGCTGATCGAACGTCTGCTTGAAACGTTTGTTACTCTAGTGGCTGTCGATGAAAACGCGCGAATCGTTATCTTGAATAAGAAATATGCCGATATATTGGGCGTGTCGTCAGAAGACGCTGTCGGGAAACCTGTGGAAAGCGTTATTCCAGGCTCCCGGATGCCCTGGATCGTTCGATCGGGCGAGACGGAGATCGCCTCTGTTTTCGTCTTGAAGAATGGACGGCCGATTGTTTGCAGTCGGCTGCCCATTCTCGACGGCGACAAGATCATCGGCGCCGTGTCTTTTGCGACCTTTACCGAAATGGACCAGTTGCATTCAGTAGTCAATATGTATGAGCAAGTCAAGAATGAATTGAAGCTCGTTAAGCTCGAGCTTAGACAGCTACGCGGCGCGCGCTACTCCATTGATCAGATCATCGGTGAAACGCCGAGCATAATCTTGATGAAGGACCTGATCAAGAAATTCTCGAAGACGCCCTCCAATCTGCTGATTTCTGGCGAAACCGGCACCGGCAAGGAACTGGTCGCCAACGCCCTTCATCAGGAGGGGCCGCGTTACGGCAACTCGTTCATTCGGTTGAATTGCGCCGCAATTCCGAAGGATCTTCTGGAATCTGAGCTCTTCGGCTATGAGGATGGCGCCTTTACCGGGGCCAAAAAGGGCGGGAAGCTCGGCAAGGTGCAGGCTGCCGACAAGGGGACGCTGCTGCTTGACGAGATCAATGAACTTCCCCTGGCGCTCCAAGCAAAATTACTGCGGGTGATACAAGAGAGGGAAATCGACAAACTTGGTGGATTGAAAAGCATTCCGGTTGATTTTCGCTTGATCTGTTCGGCCAACAAGTCGTTGCCTGATCTGGTCGCTGCGAGAGAATTCCGGGAAGATCTATACTACAGAATCAACGTTCTTGAGATCTTCGTTCCGCCTTTGAGAGAGCGCCGCGACGATATTCCCCTCCTCGTGCGTCACTTTATTGGTCGGATCAACGCGGAATTGGGGCTGCATGTTGACGATGTCGACGACGGCGTCCTCGACCTGTTCCGGCGCTACGACTGGCCAGGCAACGTGCGACAACTGGCGCATGCCTTGGAGCGCGCGGCCAATCTGAAGGGAGCGGGCTCTTTGTCCCTGGACTGTTTTGAGCACATCCGTCTCCGCCTCAAGAACGAAGCGATGTCGCAGGCCCCTGACGACGGGTCGTTGACGACGATGCTGGCGGGGGTCGAGAGGGACCGGATCCTCTCCGCATTGACGTCAGCCGATGGAAACAAGGCCAGGGCCGCCAAGATCCTGAAGATGGATCGAAGCGTTCTCTATGATAAATTGAGAAAATACGGTCTTAGTCAAAAGGCGCAGTAGTTCGCCCGCGTTGAATTGCTCGGCCTTGAAGCCTGTCTTTGGCCAGGGACAAGGACGACAACGCCGCGAAAGCGCCGTAGCTTGGAACAGACCTTCGCGAAGCTGCGCCCGGCGAGTGGGTTGGTCTCGCCAAGACAGTCAGCGGCCGATGCGGCTCGCGCGATTGGCGTCGCCAGGGTCATGCATGATCGGCGGCGTCAGGCGTCAGGCGCATCGACGAGCGACTCGTTTCGCGAGGCGAAAAGTCCTTCCATTGGACTTTCGACGACCGGTCGACGGCATGACCCCTCGATCGAAGACGTGGACGAAGACCTTGACCAATTCGGGTCGCGACCGAAGGCGAAAGCGCGCCACGGAGCCGCCGCCCTGCCGCTCACGACGGCGGCGACCGCGGGTCGCCCAAATTATGCGGCGCGTCGCTTCAACCCAAGGATGGCGCGGGCGTCGTCGGGCGAGGCGACCTCATTGTTGGCTTCCCTGACCAGGCGCGCCGCCCGCTCAACGAACTCGGCATTGGATTTCGCCGGACGCTTCTTCGCATACAAGACATTGTCTTCCATGCCGACCCGAACATGGCCGCCCATGGCGATCGCCGCAAACATGATCGGCAGATGGCCGGCGCCGATGCCCAGCGCCGACCACGTGGCGTCCGCCGGCAACAGACTCTTCAGGTAAACGAGGTTCTCCACGGTGGCGGTGGTGCCGCCGGGGGCCCCCAGAACGAACTGGTAATGGCAGGGGGCTTTCAGGACGCCTTGCTTCACGTAGTAGACGGCGTTGTAGAACATGCCGGCATCGAACACCTCGATCTCCGGCTTGACGCTATTCTCCAGCATCACCTTGCCGAGCTTCTCGAGGAATGCCGGATGATTGACGAATATTGTGCTGTGCGCCCAGTTCATCGTGCCTGCGTCATAGGAGGCCATGTCAGGCTGCAACGCGATGAGGTGCGCCATCCGGGTTTCGTCGGTGGCGTTGAGATCGCCCGAGGTCGTCAGATTGATGACGATGTCGCACTTCTCGCGGATCAGCGTCACCGTTTCGCGAAACCGCTCCTTGTCCATCGTGCCCTTGCCGTTCGCATCGCGCATATGCAGATGGGCGATGCCGGCGCCCGCCTGCCAACACGCATAAACGTCGTCGGCGATTTCGCGCGGATTGAGCGGGATATTGGCGTTGTGTTCCTTTGTCGGCCAGGCCCCGGTCGGGGCGACCGTAATGATGGTCTTCGGCATCGAAATCTCCAGCTTTTCTTGCTTACAGAGCGGGCAGAATTTGGTTTGTCATCTATTGCGACGGATTCCTGAGGTCGGAGCCTAGAAGGCCAAGGTATGTTCTTTGGCGTATTTCTCCAACAGACCATCGAATCGACTTAGGTAACTGAAGTCGTTAACGCCACGTCGAGTCTGCGCCTCAGTGACAAGCTCAACAATTCTGTCGTTGAACGGAGTTGGTATACCGCACGCTCGGCCCTGCTGGCAGATCACGCCGTTGATGTAATTGATCTCGCATTCGCGACCCTTTTCAAGATCCTGCAACATGCTTGCTTTCAGCTTCGCATGCGGCCCCCAGATCTTGCGATAAAGAGTCATTTTCGACGGAATATCGGCGGCGCTTTTCAGTTCGAAGAATTCCAGATCCTCGCCCTGCATCTCGACCAAGCCAACGCCGCGAGCGTGCGCCACGGCGATGCATTCATTGGCCACAAAGGCCAAGCACGTCATGGCCTTGGGATTCGCGAGCACGTCGCCGAAGGTGCAGCCCAGCGCCGCGGACATGCCGCTGAAGGTGGAGTTCATCAGCACCTTCGTGAACTTGATCCCCATGAGGTTGTCGCGGATCTCGGTCGCGCCGACGCATTCGAGATATTCTTGAACCGTTTTAAGGCGGGGGCGAAGGACGCCGTCGATCTCGCCGATTTCGAAGGCGAACTTCTCGACGGTCGCGTAACTCGAGGTGAGCGAGGAAACGCCCGGCCTCAGCCATGTGGCGCCGAAACCGACCGCGCCGCCGACTGTGCGGCCGCGGCCGACGATCGACGCGACCGAGTCTTCTGGGACGCCGTTCTGCAGCGTGCAGACGACGCTGTCGCAGCGCAGATGCGGCAGCAGTTGCGGCAGGACGGAATGGTTGTTCGTCTGTTTCGTCAGCAGGAACACCAGATCGTACTCGCCGGTCATTTGATCCGGAGTGTACGCCGTCACCGGAACATTCAGATCGAGGGCGCCGGTTATGGTCGCGCCGAAGCGATTCAGCGCGTCGACGTTATCTTTGTAGGAATCGAACAAATCGATCGGCTTGCCGCCCTTGGTGATCAGCGCGCCGATGATTGTGCCGAGGGAACCGATCCCGATAATAGCCGCCCTCATAATCTCTCTCCTTTCAATTTCATTCGCGACGATTGCGGCTGCGGCGCCGTCGGGTTCGCCAGCGGCGAAATACGAACGCGCGGAATGACAAGCGCCGTCTTCGCCCGAGCACGGGGATCGCCCGCCCGCCGCCTCAATGCGTCTGATGCGTCTTCGATTCACAGCCCTTGCGGGAAGGCGAGGAACGCGACGCTGCCGATGAGCAGCGCGTACAGGAACATGGCGAACGTATACGGCAGAATGTCCTGGAACCTGACTTTATAAGCCGCAAGGAACGGCAAGGCCCAGAACGGCTGGATCAGGTTCGCCAACTGGCCGCCGGTGCTGTAGGCGTTGACCACGTGGGCGACCGGAATGCTCAGTTGTTGGCCGGCTGGGATGATGTAAGGGGCTTCGATGACGAACTTCGAACCGCCTGACGGGACGAAGAAATCCATGATCGTCGTATAGATCATGATGATCCAGGCGTAGGTTCCCGCGGTCGAAATCGAGAGGAACCAGTGGGTGATGACGCTCGCCAGCCCGGAATTGCTGATGATGCCGAAGATGCCCGCATAGAGCGGAAACTGAATAATCACGCCGAACGTCGTGCCGACGCCCTGCTTCACGGACGCGGTGAAGCTCCGAGGCGATCCGTGCAGCAGCATGCCCAGACCGAAGAACGTGAAATTGATGATGTTGATGTCGATCTTGGCCACGCCGTTGAGCGCCACGAAGCGAACAACCCAAATCAAGAATCCAACGCCAATCACCGTCAGCACAATTCGGGACCGTTCCCACCGCTCGGCCGGTCGCAAGTCGCTCCGCACTTCCTCCACCGGAACGTAAGTGAACTCGTTATAGACGGCCTCGCTGATCTCGACGGCCTTCTCCTTTTTCGGCATCATGAGCGCAAGCAGAACGGGAATTGTAAGAAACTCAAAGAAAACAAGAACAAGGAGGAATGGCGACAGGGCGGTCTGGGTCAAAGGGAGCAAGCCGCCGATGGTCTTTTCGAGAAAATTGCCGGCTGTCGCCGCCAGCAGCGGCGCAGACTGCGATGGTCCGTTGGCCATGATCAGGAACATGCAGTAACCGGCGGCCGCCAGCAGAGGATAGTGGATTCCCACGCCGCGCTTGCGGATGGCGACTTCCTTGCCCATGACGACGGCGACCATCAACCCCACCGCCCAATGCAGCCAGGCGATGAACCCAACCACCAGACAGAACACGATCAACGTCGACCTGGGCGACTTCGGCAAGTCGATCAGCTTGATAAGGCCGCTCTTCACCAATTTCGAATCGGCAACCACAAATCCCGTGATCATCATGACGGTGAGCTGCATGGCGAACGTCAGCAGCAGCCAAAACCCCTTGGCGTAATCGTCAAGCAATCCAAGCGGGCTGTGGTCGGTAAACACCATGCCCATGATAAAAACAATGATGGTCAGCGCCGAAACGAAGACCATGGAATCGGGGACCCAATTCAGACTCCATTTCGTAAAACGGTCGACTATTCCCAGTTTTGGCTTTAGTGCAGGCTCGACTTCTAAACTAGCGCCAGACATTGTTTCACCCCCCACGTATTCAACTATTCACTTATGCGATCGATCCTTGGCGAGGACCGGCACATGGCGCTTGGCGCCCTCTTCCGGCTGCGCGCCGCTCGCCAGCGGCTTCCCACGAGAGTCGAGGGATGAGCTGTCTCGGCGGCCGCTCAGCGTTCCCGCCGGCGGCCGTGTTCCCCTGCCCCGAATGAGCCCCGCCTCCGCGGAATACGACGCGGTCCGCTTCGCTCCAGCAGCCCAACTCGGCGACCGACCGCTGGCCGGCGCGAGACGACGGATAGAAGAAGCACGAGACAGACTCGTCAGTACGGAGATTCTTCACGGTTTCCGGTTGGTTGCCTTAGTCACGACGACGCTGATTACGCATGCGGCGTGCCAAGGCGAATTTGCGTGTTATTGCTAACACTAAGTCGAATATTTGGTCCGCTGAATGTCGGGTCTTCCTACATTTGACGAGGCGGGCGTAGGGAATCCCTACATTTCCAATGCGCCGCATGACGGCGCCGAGCTGGTGGCCCGTCATTTGGCGGCGCGCTGGCGTCGCAAAAGCGCGATTCGACCTGTTTCCGGACCTTGGCGGTCGGAGCCGCGCGCGCGGTTATGCAGCCGCGGATTTTTTACGCCGGGTCGCGGCGGCGATGGAACAGAGTCCGCCACAGCCGCGGCAGGGCGGGGCGGTCGGCTGGCATTTGGTCGGAATGCCGCGCCGGCGCCGTTCGGCGAGCGTCTTTATTGTCTCGCGACGGGCGAACCCATCGAGCGCGAGTGCATCGCTGCTGCGCGTGTCCCGCCTATGGAAACGCCTTCCGCGCTGCGCTTCGCCGAGATCCTTACGCGCGCGCGGGCGCTACGGCGTCCCGTCACCGTTCGAAGCCGTGCTCGATTCGCCCGTAGACGTTTTCGGTGAAGAGGTAGAATTGCCCGCCGATGAACGATCCGGTCAGGGTGACGACGAGGAAGATCGTGACGATCTTCGGCACGAAAGTCAGCGTCATTTCCTGGACCTGGGTCAGCGCCTGCAACAGCGCGATCGCCACCCCGACCACCATCGCGGCGCCGATCGCCGGACCGGCGCCGACGATCACCATCCATAGCGCCGACTGGATGATGTCGAGCGCGTCGGCCTCGTTCATTGCACGGTCACGCCATTGCCGACCGTCACGCTATCGCCGTTGCTCAGCGTCGCCGTCGAGCCCGACGAGGTGACGGAGACCGAGGTGATTGTGCCCGAATCCGTCTGCGTGCTCGTGGTCGCGTCCGGGCCCGAGATCGTTTCGCCGACCCCGATCTCGGCCTGCGTCAATTGTGAGCTCGTCAGCAGCGAAGCGAGCGTGGTGTTGGTTTGCACCGCCTGACCGACCTGCGAGATCGTCGCCAACTGGCTCACCATCGCGGTCGGATCCATCGGCTGGGTCGGATCCTGGTTCTTCATCTCCGCCAGCAACATGGTGAGAAAGTCATTGTAGCTGAGAGAGTTGGTGGCCGCGGCGGCCGACGAGGAGGATGACGAACTCGCCGAAGATGTGGAGCCGGTTGTGACGGGTGAAGTGGCTGGCACGCTCATGGTCGCTCCTTTCAGGCGGCTGCCGGCGTTTCAGCCAGCTTGCCGTTCGGGTACATTTCCTTTTCCTCGAGCGGAAACAGCGCTCTTAGCGCCTTCAGCGCTTCGAAATTGCGCCCACGGTCGATTTGCCCGGCAATCACTTTCAGTCCGGCGACGATCAGCGGGTTCTCGAACGCCTGCAGGGCCGATTCCATCAGCCGCCGCGATAGCGTCGTCGCCACCGCCGTCGCGCCTGGATCCATCAGCATCACCTGGACCGCGAAATAGATCTGCCTGAGCGGCGTCGTCGCCTGATCGGCCTGCATGACGTGGTTCTCGAGCAGGAACGTAACGTCGTTGAGCAGCTCGATCGTCGCCTTGCGATCGACGCGAATGACAGCGCCGTTGATGTAGAGTTTTTCGCCGGCGCGAAGCGTGATATTCATCGCTTCCTCACTTCAGTCCGTCGCGGATGATCTCGTTGATCTCGATGATCGGCGTCAGATCCTTGGTCTGACCCGCCCGAAACCGATCGATTTCCTTGTTCATCCAGATGCCGATCGAAACAATGCCGGCGCGCAGTTGCTCCGGCAGCTCGTTTTCGGGATTCCTGAGGTCGTCGAGAAAGATCGCCCACAGCCGACGCAGATAGAAGATCGCTTCGATCGCCTCGCGCGAGTTTTCGCCCTTGTCGCGGGCGACGCGCAGCATGGCGATGACGCGATCCATCGCAGTTCGCTCTCGCGCTCGCATAACCTGGCGAGAGTCGTCGACGACTTCATTGTAGGAGAATTCATACATCGGCGTTTCCGGGTCACACGGGGAGATATTGGGCCAGGCTCATCTTCTGCAGTTGCGCAGTGAGCTGGTAGGCGGTTTCAAGCTGCGTGCTCAGTGAATTGAGCTGGACGGCGACCGCGCTGGCGTTGACGTTGTCCAGATTTCCGATCTGCGTCTGCAGGATCGTCAATTGATTCGACATCGAGGTCGTGGCGTCGGTGACGCGCGTCTGAGCCGAGCCGAGCGTCGCCTCCGTCGTCGTCAGCGAGGAGACTCCCTGATTGATCAGCGAGCTCGCCGCGGTGATGACCGCCTGCTGCGTGGTGGAGCTCAGCGATGAGCCGCCGAATTCGGCGAGCATCGCGTAGCCTTCGGCGAGCTGCTGGAAGCCGGGCTGGTTCAGGTCGGTCGAGGTCGTCGCCGACTCGCCCGGCGCGATCTGCGTCGTCACGTCGGTGCTCGAGGCCGACGACCAGTTGCTCGTCCAACTGGCGCCGCTGAACAGGTTGGCGAACGTTCCGCTGATGAAACTCTGCATCTGCGAGGAAGAGATATTCGCGGCGCTCGCCGAAGTCGGCGCGAAGCCGAACGTGGTCTGGAACGCCGCGTCGATTGCGCTCTTGGCGGCCGACGTCGTCGCCGAGAAGTAGTCCGCCATCGGCGCGACGCCGGTGTTGTCGCCGCCGAACACGTACTGACCGTTGGAGGTGACGTTGGCGCTGGCGATCAACGACTGAAGGGCGTTGGTCCCGGCGCTCTGTAGAGACGAGGCGGCGCCGGTCGCACCGGCGGTGATCGAGGTCAGCGAGGTGAGAGCGTTCTGAGCGTCGGTGCGCATCGAGTCGATCGCCGCCTGCGCCGTCTCGAGATTGGTGACGGTGAGACTGTTGGCGGTGGTGAGCGATTGCAGCAGATTGGTCTGGTTGCGCAGCGACAGCTCGTAGCCCGACTGGTCGCCGAGCTGCAGGCCGAGGTCGGCGTACTGGCCGCTGCTCGCCTCGGCTGTGAGTTGCGTCAGCTGGTTCTGCGCCTGCGCCATGCTCGAGAGCATCGCCGTGCCGAGGGAGTAGGTGGAGACGATCGAGGCCATTGGCTTTACACAGCGTTGAGCAGCGAGGTGAACATCGCGCTGACGGTCGTCAGCAGCTTGGCCGTCGTCGTGTACGAGTTCTCGATGGTCAGCATGTTGGTCATTTCGGTGTCGAGATTGACGCCGGTCGCGTTCGACGACGCCGTCGTCGCCTGGCTGACCAGGGAATTCTGATAGTCGAGCTGATTGCTGGCCGCCTGGTTCTGGCCCTGCAGCCAGCTCACCGAGGAATTGGCATAGTCGCTGAGGCTCGACGACGTTCCGAGCCCGGCCGCCGCGCTGAAAGTCTGGGTCGAGGTCGTGGCGCTGATCAACTGCGCGATGCGGCCGGTGTAGCTCGCCGCGCCGGTCGTGTTATAGGTGTAGGCTGAATTGGTCGGATCGGCGATGCCGCCGTCGCGCAAGAGATTGACGTTGCCGCCCTGCGACGGATCGACGTTGGCGTTGACCTCGATCTCGGACGCCAGTCCCGTCGTCGCCGCAGTCGAGGGCACGCCGGTCGCGCCGGAAAAGGTGAACAGACCGGGCAGCGTCGGCGCGGTTCCGCCGGTCTGATCGCTCTCGGCGAAGGCGCTGATGAGGCCATTGGCGATCTGGTCGAGTTGCGCGCCGTACTCCGGCGCGACGACGTCGCGCAGATTGGCGAGCCCCGCAAGGGCGCCGGACTGGATCGCCATCGGCGACGATGACCCGGTGATCGGCACGCCGTCGACCATCACGGCATTGCCGGTCGCGCCGTCGGTGTAGGTCGCTGTCGGGGTGAAGCTGACGGTGCGCGCAGTTCCCCCCTGGAACAGGGTCACGCCGCTGTCGGTGTAGATCGAGGTCGAACCGTCGGGATTGGCGACGGTCGAGATGCCGACCTGTTGCGACAATTGGGTGAGGATGCTGTCGCGCGTATCCTCGGCGCTGGAGATGTCGGCGCCGGTCGCCGTTCCCGAAACGATCGTCGCGTTGACCGAGGTAAATTGCGTGAGCAGCGAATTGACGGTGTTGACCGCCGATGTCATGCCGGAATCGGCCGTCTCGCGCACGCTCTGCACCGCCGCAGCGCCGGAGTTGAGCGATTGGGTGAGATCGCTGGCGGCGGTCACCACGCCCTGCGCCGCCGACGTGCTGGAGGGCGAGGCGTCGTAGGTTTCGAGCGCGCTCTGCAGGTTGGCGAGCATCGCCGACGGCGAATTGCCGTTGGCGGCGGCGCCGGACGACGAGGTCACCGAGGAACTGTCGCTCACCGTTTGCGCCAGCGTCGACAGACCGTCCGACAACGCCTGTTGGTAGGCGGCCTGCGACGTCGACGTATTCACCTGCTCGAGCAGCGCGGCGTTGGCCTCGCGGCCGACCGAGGCGACCTGAACCCCGCCGCCGGAGGTGGTGATGAGGTTGGCGATCTCGCGCGCATAGTTCTTCGTTCCGGCGTTCGAGATGTTGCTCGAGATGACCGCCGATTGCCCCGCGTTCGCCACGAAGGCGGAGTTGATGATGTTGAGGGCGGCCGACAAACTCATGGCGAAACCTCGAAGGCCGGCGAACCGCTACGCCTTCAGATTGTTCAGGATGTCGAGCAAGTTGGCGCCCGTCTGGAAGACCTTGGAGTTCGCCTGGTAGGCGCTCTGGGCCTGGATCATGTCGGTAAGCTCGGTGGCGAGGTCGACGGTCGAGTCCTCGAGCGACGAGGACGCGATCGTACCGAGCCCGCCGGTGCCGGCGACGCCGACCCTGACCGTGCCGGAGTTTTGGTTGGCCTGGTAGGCGTTGCCGTTGACCGCGGTCAGATTGTCCTCGCTGGCGACGGTCGCCAACGGAATCTCGTAGCCAGGGCTCGACACGCCGTTGCTGTATTCGAAGTCGAGCGTGCCGTCGGAGCTGATGGTGACGCCGGTCAGCGAACTCGGCGCATTGCCGTTGGCGGTGGAGGCGTTGACGGCGAAACTCGACGCCAACTGCGTCGTCTGGCCGAGATTGAGGCTCATGCTCTGGCCGTTGGGAACCGTGAAGGTGACCGGAGAACCGCTGGTCAACACGCCGCTGGTATTGAAGTTCAGCGTCTGGGTGGCGAGCTCCGCCGAGTAGGGGAAGCCGCCTGTCGTGGCGGACGCGTCGGCGGCGTCGAAGATGTCGGCCTGCCAAGTGTAGCCAGCCGCACTCGAGCCGGTCTTGGTGAAGTAGACGTTAAGCGTGTGCGCGGCGCCAAGGTTGTCGTAGACGACCAGCGAAGTTTCCTCGGTGTAGGTCGAAGCGGCCGTGTTCGTCGCGGGCAACGTGCCGGTGTCGACCGCGGCGGTCGAGGGAAGGTTGACCGCCAAGGTTCCGGTTGTGGTCGGCGTCGCCGCCTCGCCCGAGGTGATGGTGTTGACCTTGACCATGCCGGCCAAGGAATTGGTGGTGCCGGACGCCGCGCCGCTCTGGACGTTGTAGCCCATCAGGTAATAGCCGGCCGAATTGACTAGGTTGCCGTCGGCGTCGGGCACGAACGAGCCGTTGCGGGTCAAGTAGAGGGCGCCGCTCGCGTCGGAGACGACGAAATACCCGTCGCCCTTGATCGCGAGGTCGGTGGTGGTCGAGGTGCCGACCACCGAGCCCTGCAGCGAATTGAGCGACCGCAGCGTCGCGGTGACGCCGCCGCCCGCGGAGGACGCGGCGCCGACCTGGTCGACGACCGTGGCGAATTCCGTCTCGGCGTTCTTGTAGCCGGTGGTGTTGGCGTTGGCCACGTTCTGGGAAATGTTCGACAGCCAGGACGTATCGCCCAGCATGCCGGACACGGCGGTGCCCATCAGACTCATCGGTCGCTCTCCTCGCGGCTCTACAACATCACTAAACGATTGGACCCTTGCGCGAAGCTGATTGCCGCCTTTCAGCTCACGGAACGGACCAAGCTGCCGACCAGCAGATTCCAGCCGTCGACCAGCACGAAGAACAGAATCTTGACCGGCAGCGAGATCACCGAGGGCGGAAGCATCATCATGCCCATCGACATGGTCAGCGCCGCGACGATCATGTCGATGACCAGGAACGGCAGGACGATCAGGAAGCCGATCTCAAAGCCGCGCCTGAGCTCGGAGATCATGAAGGCGGGGATCAGGATGCGCAGGTCGACCTTCGACCGGTCCGTGACCTCGAAACTGCCGCGCGAGAGATCCTCGAACAGCGCGATGTCCTTCTCCCGCACCTGGGAGAGCATGAACTGGCGGAACGGCTCGGTGATCGCCCCGAAGGCCTGCTCCTGCGAGATGGTGTTGTCCATCAGCGGCTGCAGCCCATCGCGCCAGGCCTTGTCGAAGGTCGGCGCCATGACGAAGAAGGTCATGAACAGCGACAGGCTGATCAGAACCAGATTGGCCGGCGCGCTCTGCAGCCCGAGGCCGGTGCGCAGGAACGACAGCGCCACGGTGAAGCGGGTGAAGCTGGTCACCATGATCAGCAGCCCCGGCGCGACCGAAAGCACGGTCAGCACCGCGGCCATCTGGATGATGCGCGCGGTCGCGGTCGCGCCGCCATTGGGCACCAGCTGCCCGAGATCGACCGTCTGGGCGGCGGCGGCGCCGGCGGTCAGGGTCAGCGCGAGCGCCGCTAGGGCGAAACGCCTCATTGCACCACCAGCGTTCGGATGACGAGCTCGCTGACCTTGCCGCCGGAGCGGATCGCCGCGCGCTCGTTGAGATCCTGGCGGATGTTCTCCAGCCCGATCGGCCCTTCGACCTGCGACAGCGCGACGGTGTGCAGGTAGGCGAGCTCGTCGCCGGCGATGTCTTCGGCCAGCGTCTCGGGGTGCTGGACCGCCTTGGCGTCGAAGACGATCGAGGCTTCGAGGCGGATCCAGGTGTCCTTCGGCGAGCCGAGGTTGGTGACGATCGGCGGCATTTCGAACAGCCCCGACGCGGCGGGGACCACGCCGCCGGGCGTCGGCTCGGTTTTGGGCGCGAGTTCCGGCGCCGGCGGCGGCGGGACGGCGAACAGCGCCCCCATCGCGCCCGCCATCGCCGTCACCACCAGCGTGGCGAGGACCGTCTGCAGCAGCGACGGCGCGCCGGATGCGACGCGCGGCGGCGGCGGCGGCGTTTCGCCGGGCGTCAGGTCGGGGAGTTCGGGTTCGACGGCCATAGCGCTGTCTTCAGTAGGGTTTGATGGAGTCCCAAATCTGCTGACCCCAGTTCGGCTGCTGCACGTCGTTCAGACGGCCGCGGCCGCCGTAAGAGATGCGCGCTTCCGCGATGTGGTCGTAAGAGACGGTGTTGGCGCGGGAAATGTCGGTCGGACGCACGATGCCGGCGACCGCGAGCTGACGCAGTTCGTAATTGACCCGCACCTCTTGCGAGCCGCTGATGACCAGGTTGCCGTTGGGCAGCACCTCGGTGACCACCGCCGCCACCGAGACCTGGATCTGCTCCTGGCGATCGATGTTGCCCTGGCCCTGGGTCGACGAGGTCGACGTGCCGCCGAGCAAGGAAGTCCCGGGCTGCGAACTGCCGCCGCCGGAGCCGCTGCTGGCGTGCGAGAAGCTCCAGGTGTTGGTGAAGTTTTCTGAAGAGGCCAACGATCGGTCGGTCGCGTTGTCGAACTGCGCCTTGTCGTTGATCGAGATGATCACGGTGACGATGTCGCCGACCCGCGACACCGTCTGGTCGGTATAGAGATTGGCGATCGGCCGCGCGATCTGGCCGGTCGGCGTCGGATCGATTCCATCGCCGATGCGGCCGGCGGCTAGGCCGCTGCCGATCGGCGACATGCTCGGCTCGCGCATGAACTCGCTCGGATTGATGGCGCCGCAGCCGGCCAGGGTCGCCGCCAACCCGACGACCAACAACGCTTTTCGCTCCATGAACGCCATCACGATTTCTTTTCGGGCGCCGCGACGGCGAGGATCAGGCTGGTCAGCCTGGCCGCTCGCGCCGCGTCCATTTGGTCGAGGATGGAACTCGCCGCGTTGACTTTGAGCTTGTGCAGGATCGACACCGCAATCGGCTCGTCCATGGTCGCCAGCTGCGCCGCGGCGGCCTCCGGATCCATCTTGCCGTAGATCGCGACGACGTCGTCGCTCGCCGAATTCAGCAGCGCGTCGCGCTTGCTCACCCAGTCGCGGGTCTCCGCCTCCGCCTTCTCCAATTCGGCGACGCGCTGCTTGATTTGCGCGTCGAGTTCGTTGAGGCGGCGCGTCTCCCAGGCGATGCGCGCTTCGGCGGCGATCGGCGCGACATTGGCGCAATAGCGCGAAACGCCGGCCTCGGCGCTCTTGTCGGGCTGGGGCGCGGCCGGCTTCGGTTTGCCGTCGTTCTGCGCCGCCGCGGAGCCTGCAAGCAGGCCGACGAGAACAATCGCGCCGACGGCGGCGCGGCGGGAAACGGCGAAGACCATGGCGCGGAGTCGCTACCGGATCGAGAATGGCGAAAGTCTGCCCGCCGCGCCTTGCGCCGGGCTGACCCGCTCTACTGCACGACGAGGTCGGCCTGCAGCGCGCCGGCGGTCTTGATCGCCTGCAGGATGGCGATGATGCCGCTCGGCTTGACGCCGATTCGATTGAGGCCGTTGACCAGCGTCCTGAGGCTGGAGCCGCCGACGATCGCCACCTGCCCGCCTTCCTGTTCGACGTCGATCGCCGTGCGCGGTTGCTCGACGGTCTTGCCTTGCGAGAACGGCGCCGGCTGCGACGTGGTCGGGGTCTCGTTGATCCTGACCGACAGCGTGCCGTGCGTGACCGCCACCGTCGAAATCTGCACGTCCTGGCCGATGACCACGGTGCCGGTGCGCGAATCGATGACCACGCGCGCGACGGTGTCCGGCTCGACCGGCAGTTCGCCGATCTCCGCCATGTAGCGGGTGACGCTGATCTCCGGCGGCCGAAACAATTCGACGGTCCGGTTGGTCGCCTCGAACGCCGAACGGCGGCGGAAGCGGCGCTGCGAATAGGCGTTGACGGCGTCGACGATGCGCACCGCCGTCGTGTAATCGGGGTTCTTCAATTCGAGAGTCATGCGCAGTTCGTCGGGCGGCGGCGGCACGGCCCGCTGGATGATCGCACCATTGGGAATCTGGCCGGCGGTCGGAACGCCCTGCGACAGAGTCTGCGCCTGACCGGCGACGTCGAAGCCGGTGACGGAGACGGCGCCCTGCGCGTCGGCGTAGACGAAGCCGTCGCTCGCCGAGAGCTGGGTCAGCAGCAGCGTGCCACCCATCAGCGAGCTCGAGTCGCCGAGCGCGGAGACGGTGACGTCGAGGCGCGAGCCGACGTCCATGCCGGCGGGCAGGTCGGCGGTGACGATCACCGCGGCGACGTTACGGTTGGCGAGCTGGCTGCCGCGAACGTTGATGCCCATGCGGTCGAGCATCGCGCTGAGCGCCTGCTGGGTGAACGGCGCGCTGCGCAGCGAGTCGCCGGTTCCCGCCAGGCCGATCACCAGACCGTAGCCGATCAGCTGGCTGTCGCGCGCGCCGCGCAAGGCGGTGATGTCCTTGATGCGGACGGCGGCCGCGGCCGGGCCGACCAGCGCGCAGACCAGGAGGGCGATGAGGAGACGCCGCATCACCCGCCGCTCACCCGCACCGCGCCGTCCGGCTGGACGACGCCCGTAACCGTGACGCCGCTGTCGTCGTTGCGCACCTTGACCGAATCGCCCGCCGCGCCGTCCTGCAGCGCCATTCCGTCGGCGGAGATCGACAAGCCGCCGTCGATATAGACCAGATTGACCTGGCCGCCGTTGACGACCAGACGCGGAACGTCGATCCCGGCGAGCGGAATCGCCGTCCCCGGCAGCAGCGTGCGGCGCGCCATCTTGCCGATCACGGCCGCGCGCGTCTCGGCGAACGGCCCGACTCCGCGCGCAGTGTCGGCCGGCAGATCGGACAGCATGTCGCTTTGAATGATGTCGCCGGGATAAATGACGATGCGTGGCGTCGGCGGCGCCAGATCCTGCGTCCCGAGGTCCTGCGCCGCTGCGGCGAGACTCGCCGTCAGCCACAGCCCGGCGACGAACACAACGGCGGCGCCCTCGACGCGCATCAGATTTCTCCTCAGCTCCGCAGGTTAGAGATGGTGCCCGACATCTGGTCGGCGGCCTGAATGACCTTCGAATTCATCTCGTAGGCGCGCTGGGCGGAGATCAGGTTGGTGATCTCCGTCACCGGGTCGACGTTCGAAGCTTCGAGATAACCCTGCTGGATGACGCCGTAGGCGGTGTCGCCGGGCACGCCGACGGTCGGCGCGCCCGAGGCGAAGGTCTGCTGGAAGTAGTTTCCGCCAAGCGCTTGCAGTCCGGCCGCGTTGACGAAATTGGCGATGGTGAGCTGGCCGAGCTGCTGCGGATTCGTCTGGCCGGCGATCGTCGCGGAGACCATGCCGCTCTGGCTGACGGAGACGCTGGTCGCGGTCGGCGGAATGGTGATCGTCGGCGTGACCAGGTAGCCGTCGGTCGTGACCAACTGACCCTGGGCGTTGGTGTTGAAGGCGCCGTCGCGGGTGTAGACGGTGTCGCCGTTCGGGTCCGTCACCTGAAACCAGCCGAGGCCGTTGATCGCCAGGTCGAGGGTGTTGCCGGTGTTGGTCAGCGCGCCCTGGATCTGCAGCGAGCGGATCGCCGCGGTGCGCACGCCGAGGCCGACCTGCGCGCCTTCCGGCACGGTGGCGTCGCGGCCGCGGCTGCTCACCCCGGCGATCCGTTCGTTCTGGTAGATGAGGTCGGTGAACTCGGCGCGCGAGCGCTTGAAACCGGTGGTGTTGATGTTGGCGACGTTGTTGGCGATGACTTCGAGATTCTGTTCCTGGGCGTTCATGCCCGTCGCTGCGATCGAAAGCGCTCTCATGCTTCGATTTCCCTCTTCGACCTAAACCGACTCAGATCGCCATCCGCGAGACTTCCTGATAGGCGGAGACCGCCTTGTCGCGGATCGCCAACATCGACTGGAGCGTGCGCTGCGCGCCCATGATCGAATCGACGACCTTGTAGGGCTCCATCCCGCCCTGAAGGCCTTGGATCGCCGCCGCTTCGCCGGCCTGCACCGACGCGACCGAGTCGGTGAAAGCCTTGCCGATCGCGTCGACGAAACTGGTCCCCGCGGTCGCCGATGTCGCGCTGGTGGCGCCGATGTCGAGACTCTTGCCAACTGCGCCGACCGCCGAAATTCCGTCAATCGCCATCGTCTTCGCGCCTGCCGATCCCGGTCATGCCGGGGGCCGCGGCGCCTCCCTGGTTCGCGTCGACGACCGCGGCGACGGCGAAAGACGCCGCGTCCGGTCCGGTGCTCTCCGTCATTCCGCTTCGACCTCCCTGCGGCGCGCCGATCGGCGCGCTCAGGCGTCCTTGAGCAGGCTGACGGTCTGGCCGAGCAGCTCGGCCGATTGTTTGGCGACCTGAAGATTCGCCTCGTAGGTTCGGTTCGCCTCGCGCATGTCGGCGAGTTCGGTCAGCACGTCGACATTGGGCATCTTGACGAAGCCCCCCGCGTCGGCGGCCGGATTGCCGGGATCGTGCTCGACCCTGAAGGGGGTGTCGTCCTGACCGATCGTCTTGATCTTGACCAGCGGCACGCCGAGCGAGCGATCGAGGACGCTGTCGAACGAGATCGTCTGGCGGGTGTAGGGGTCGGCGCCGGGCGTATCGCCAGTCGACTGCGCGTTGGCGATGTTCTCGGAGATCACGCGCAGCCGCATCGACTGGGCCTCGAGGCCCGAGCCGGCGATGCGCAGGGTCGCTTGCAGTGGATCAGGCATCGTCGCTCACTTCAAAGCCGACATGATCATTTGGTGGATGACGCGCTTGATATTGGTCGCCATCGTGTAATCGCGGTTGACCTCGCCGAGCTTCATCATTTCATTTTCGACGTCGACCGAATTGCCGGAGAGCGTCGACTCCGGCGCGTCGGGCTCGACCACCCGGGCCTCGGCGAATCCGTCGCCGCCCGGCGCCAGATGCGCCGGATTGGTCGAGACCATCGACACCTGGGCGCTGTCGAGGACCGCCGAGAACGGCTGCAGGTCCGTCGCCTGGAAGCCGGGCGTGTTGGCGTTGGCGATGTTGGCGGCGATCAACTCGTCGCGCGCCGACAGCCACTGCGTCCGCTGCGCGGCGAGCTGGAGCACATAGGGTTGGGACACGCGTTGACGTCCGTTCAGTCAGAGACGTCCGAGGATTACGCCGCCGGCCTTGCTCCAAGCTTGCGCGGCGGCGCCCGCGCCGCCGCCACCGCGCCGCGCAACCGTTCGTCCTTGATCGCGTCGTCGAGGTCGTCCTCGCCGTCGACCAGCACTTCGACCACCTCGACTCCCGCCCGTTTGCGGCCGATCGTCAGCTTGAAGAACGCCGAGACCGCCGCGTAGTGAAACTCCATGTCGAGTCGCACCACCGGCGTCGTATCCCATTGCACGTCGCACCCGGCCGACAGGGCGTAGCGCAGCGCGCCGCCGCGAAAGAACAGTTCGCCCGACGAGTTGACGAGATCGGCGATGTTCGCCGCTTGCTCGCCGCGGATCATCACGATCAGTTCCGACGGGTCGGTCAGGCGCAATTCGGTGGCGACATCGACCATCGCCGCGGCGATGATCTGGTCGCGCCGCCGACCGCCGGCTTCGGTCAGTTCGCGCATGGATTCACCCGTTTCTCACGATCGGCCACGAGCTTCTCTTTTCCTGGATCAGGTGAACGATTTCCGCCACTGCGCGGTAGAACTCGGGCGGGATCGCCTGGTCGACCGAAACCGCGTCGTAGAGCGCGCGCGCCAGCGGCCGGTCCTCGACGATCGGCACCGCGTGCTGTTCGGCGATCTCGCGAATCTTCAGCGCGATCAGGTCGACGCCTTTGGCCAGCACGATCGGCGCGCCGCCCTCGGCGCGCACGTAGCGCATCGCCACTGCGTAGTGGGTCGGATTCGCGACCACCATCGTCGCGCGCGGCACCGCGGCCAGCATGCGCTTGCGCGAGCGGTCGAGCCTGAGCGACCGCAGGCGCGCCTTCATCAGCCGATCGCCTTCGGTCTGTTTCAGCTCCTCCTTGAGCTCGTGCCGGCTCATGCGCTGGTCGCGCCGCCAATGGATGCGCGCCCACGCAAGATCCGCCGAGGCGACGACCAGCGTCGCCACCAGCACCGCGGCGACCACGTCGAGACACAGCTTGAGCGCCCGTTGCGGCAGATCGGCGATGTCGTCGAACATCGAGGTCGTCAACAACAGGCGCTGGCCGCTGAGAATGAGCGTGACGAGGACGCCGACGGCGGAAACCTTCAGCAGGCTCTTGAAGAACTCGGTCCAGCCGCGCAACCCGAAGATGCGCACGAAGCCGGCGGCCGGCGAGATGCGCGACAAGTCGGGCATGATCCGGTCCGGCACGAAGCGCGGCGGGTTCTGCGCCGCCGAGGCGATCAAGCCGGCGATCATCAGCACCGTGACCACCGGAATGACGAACTCGACCGCGGCGACGCCGACGATTCCGGCAAGCGCCAGGACATCGTTGGACCGTTCGAGCCGCCAGCCGCTGGCGTCGTCGAGGAAGCGCATCAGCGCGCCGACGAACGCCTCGGTGCGCGGCGGCACGATGAAGACCAGAGCGATCAGAATCGCCGCCAGCGAGGCGAGAATCGGCACTTCGCGCGAGACCGGCACGTCGCCGCGCTCGACCGCGTCGTGAATCTTCTTTTCGGTCGCGTCTTCGGTTTTGCTGTCGGTGTCGCGTTCTTCGGCCATCGCCGCCCCTCCCGGCTACGCCGCCTCGGCGCCGTCGGGCGGAGGGATCTCGATTTCGTTGCGCTGAGCCATCTTCAGCACGAGGTCGGTGATCTGCTTGCGCGCCTTGGCGATGTCGCGCGGCGAGGCGAGCATCGGCGTCGCCAGCTCGCTCTCGACCAGGCGTTTCGAGCGCGAAGCCATCGCCGACAGCACCGTATCGCGGAACTCGGCATCGGCGCCGCGCAGCGCCATGACCACCGTCTCGGTCTGCAGTTTGTCGAACAGCACCGCGCGGGCCCGCTGCGACAGGCGCGGCAGGTCGTCGAAGGAGAACAGCATCTTCATCACCATGCGCGCCTCCTTGGGGCGCGCGGCGACCAGCGACTGCACGACGTCGCGCGCGTCGAGCGGTTCGAGGTTGTTGATGATGTCGGCGATGCGGGTGTGGTTGTCGAGCCCGGCGCCGCGCGCGGTTAGATTGGCGAGATCCTTGCGCACCCCGTCTTCGACGATGAGCTGAATGTCCTCGGAGAGGACCGGCCTGACGATCATCGCCACCAGCACCTCGTTGCGCGCCTCGCGCGGCATGCGCGCGACGACCTGCGCCGCCAGCGGCGGGGTGAGTTTCGACAGGATGTAGGTGGCGACCAGCGGATGCTCGTTGGCGAGATAGCCCTGCAGCACCGCCTCCGGCACGCCGCCGAGCGCGTTCCAGACGCCGAGATCTCCGGGCATCGAGACGTCGGAAAGGATATCGGCGACCTCTTCCGGCGGCGCCACGTCGGCGAGCATGTCGCGAGCCTTGCCGACGTCGCCCATCAGGCTGGCGCCGGCCGAGAAGGCGGCGGTGAATTCCTCGACCAGCGTCTCCAGTTCGCCAGGCGGAATCGCGCCGAGACGCGCGGCTGCGCGCGTCACCTCGCGCAGCTCGTTGGGCTCGAGATGCTTGAGCAAGCGCGTGGCGGGCGGCTTGCCCATCGCCAGCAGGATCGCCGCGGCCCTTTGCGGCCCGGCGAGCTGGCGCGGATCGCGGCTCAGTCCGCCATTGGTCGTCGCGTCCATCTCGGCTCGGCCTTCAGGTGGCGCGATCGTCGCGCGACGACGCGACGATTTCGGTCAGAGACACTCCGTAACGGGCGGTTTCCTCGTCGACCACCACCACTTCGCCGCGCGCGATCGTCCGGCCGTTGACGACGATATTGACGGGATCGCCGACCTTCTGATCGAGCGAGACGACGGCGCCGCGGCCGAGCTTCATCAAGCTGGAGACCGGCATCGTCGTGCCGCCGAGCACGACCTGCACGGTTACGGGAATCGACAGGATGGCGTCGTAGCGCGGCGGGCTCGCCGGCCCCGGAGCGGCAGGCGCGGCGACGGGCGCGGGCGCGGCCTCGGACTCGGCGCCGGGCTCGGGCAGGTCGCTGAGAGGTTCGAACGTGTCGTCCATGGCCCTATGACTCTTTCTTCGGTCGTCTTACGGCGGCAGCCGACGTCGGCGGGTTAATTAGCGAGCGCGGATTCGATGGAATTGTCCTCGAGTTCGACCGCCGCTTCGATCTCCAACGAGTAGCGGCCGTCGCCCTGCCCGAGCTTGCACCAGAACATTTCGCGCCCCTCGCATTCCAAGCGGACCCGCCCCATGCCGGACCCGTGCAGCGTCAACACTTGGCCGACCGAGAGGGCGGCGATGTCGCCCAGCGACATCGGCAATTCGTCGAGCACCGCGGAAACGGCGACGCGGGCGCGGACGACGCCGCGCTCGAGCTGCCGCGCCCACCGGGGGTCGCCGCCGCCCGCTTCCGCGCCGGGCTCCGTGGCGAGTTGCTTGCGCAGCGGCGCCAACGCCGCCTGCTGCGCCAGGACGGCGAGCGCGAGCGGGCCGAGCCGCGTCGCCAGCGTCAACCGCGCTTCGACCGTCGGGCCGTCGCGCCGGCCGAGCCCGTAAACGTCGGCAAGCTTCTCCAGGCGATCGAGGCGCAGCTCGAGGCTGCCGAAGCCGTCGAACGCCGCCTCCAGCGCGCCTGCAAAGCGCCGGGCGAGTTCGGCGACGAGATGGAACTCGATCGTCGTCGCCGACCGCGGCGGCCGTTCGCCAACGGACACGCTCTCGTCGCCGAAGACGGTCGCGATCAGCGACTCGGCGATCTTGGGATCGAAGATCAGCATCAGCTTGGCGTCGAGCGCGCCGCTGTGCAGAACCGCGGCAAGCTGGCCCTCGCACTCGCCGAGCGCCGTGAACGCGGTCTCAGGGCGGATGGCGTCGAGCGTCGGCGCCGTCTCGAGCTTCAAAAGACTGCCGGCCGCGGCGGGAATGTTGAGCGCGAACTGTTCGAAGGCGAAGGCGAGGCCGGGCAGCCGCTCGATCGCCTGACCGGCCGAATCGGGCTGCGCGCCCTGCAGCCAGGGCGCGCTCGCCGCCGAGCTTTCGCGTTCCGCGCGGGGCATGGGCTAGGCCGCCTCCTTGATCACGGCTTCCGGCGCCGGCGCCGGGCCGGCGATCGTCTCGTTCTCGACCGTGTCGATGGTCGGCCGCTCCTTGGACGGAATCGTCTTGCGGCCGAACTCGACCGCCACCTGCGGCATCGCCCCGTTCATGAAGGCGAGCAGGCTCTGTTTGACCAGGCTGAACAGGCGAAGCTGCTTCTGCCGCACCTCCTTGATCTTGAGCGCGATCGGCAGGACGACGCCGTAGGACAGCAGGATGCCCGAGAAAGTGCCGACCAGCGCCGCGCCGATCAGGCCGCCAAGGATTTCCGGCGACGAATCGAGCGAACCCATCGCGTGGACGACGCCCAGCACCGCGGCGACGATGCCGAGCGCCGGCAGGCTGTCGGCGATGTTCTGCAGCGCGTGGACCGGCTTGTAGCGGTCGTGAGCAAGGGTTTCGAGCTCCTCGTCCATCAGCGCCTCGATCTCGTGGGTCTTGGCGTTGCCGATGATGATCAACCGGCCGTAGTCGCAGATGAAGGTCAGCAGGTCCTTGTTGGCGAGCAGGCGCGGGAAGCCCATGAACACCTGCGACTGGCTGGGGTTGTCGAAATGCGGCTCGACCTCGGCGCGCGACTTGCCGCGCAGCTCGCGCATCAGCGCATGCAGCGCGCTCAGGACGTCGAGAAAGTCGCGCGGCTTCGGCACCTTGTCGAGGATCGCCTCGAGGATCGCCTTGCCGCTGTCCTTGATGGTCGCCATCGGGTTGGCGACGATGAAGATGCCGAGCGCCGCGCCGCAGATGATCACGAACTCGTAAGGCTGGAACAGCACTTCGAGGTGACCGCCGAGCGCGGCGTAACCGCCGAGAACGCTGCCGATGCAGACGATCAGGCCGATGAAGAAATTCAAGCCGCGCTCCTTCCGCCCTTAAGCGCCGACCGTGCGACGCCAAACTTACGCCAGGCTGTTTCGCCGAGGTCAGCCCCATGCAAGCCGGCGGACCGATTGTCGCGCCAGGGCCGGCCCTCCAGCGGCGCGGCGGCGGCGGGTTGGGTCATGCAGAACGGTCTCTACGTTTCGCTGTCGGCGCAGGTGTCGCTCGAACGACGCCTGGAGACGATCGCCAACAACGTCGCCAACATGAACACGGTCGGCTTTCGCGGCGAGGGCGTCCGTTTCTCCACCGAGCTCGCCAAGGCCGGCGACAGCTCGATTTCCTATGTCTCGCCGGGAACCTCCTTCATTTCGCGCCAGACCGGCGCGGCGGTGAAGACCGACAATCCCTTCGACGTCGCCATTCAGGGCGACGGCTGGATGGCGATCAAAACCCAATCCGGGATCGCTTACACGCGCGACGGCCGGATGCGCATGTCGGAGAGCGGGGCGCTCGAGACCCTGATCGGCAACCCGGTGCTCGACGCCGGCGGCGCGCCGATCGTCCTCAACCCCGTCGGCTCGACGCCGACCATCGGCGGCGACGGGATGATCTCGCAAGATGGCAAGCAGATCGGCGCGATCGGTCTGTTCTCGATCGACGACCAGGCCAACCTCGTCCGCGCCGAGAACTCCGGCGTCATCCCCGACAAGCCGGCGACGCCGGTCCTCGATTTCACCCAGAACGGCGTGGCGCAGGGCTACGTCGAGGGCGCGAACGTCAATCCGATCGAGGAAATGACCAAGCTGATCTCCGTGACCCGCAATTTCGACGGCGTCAATTCGGAGGTGGCGCAGACCGAAACCTCGATGGAAGACGCCATCAAGTCTCTTGCGAGCTAGGACCTGCTCGATGCGCGCGAGCGGCGATGACCAGGGACGCGGCGAATGATCGGAGACGGCGATGCCTCCGCGCCGCCGCTGACGGCGCTCGACCGGATGGAGCGCGGGCTCGCCGCCGCCGCCAAGACCATGCCCCTGACCTCCGTCTGCGGCGCGGTGACCGAAATCGCCATGTCTCACTACCGGGTCGCGGGCCTGTCGCGCTTCCTGCGCTTGGGCGAATGCGTGCGGGTCGACGTCGGCGATCGCTTCCAACTTGGCGAGGTGGTGCGGATCGACGATCAGACCGTGACCCTCAAGCCGTTCGACGCGCGCTGCGACGCGGCGATCGGCGCGCGCGCCTATCGCGCCGAGGCGCTGTCGCTCGCGCCCTGCCCGGCGTGGAAGGGCCGGGCGATCGACGCGCTCGGCCAGCCGATCGACGGCGCCGGCCCGTTGCCGGTCGGCGACCGCGTGATGCCGCTCGACAGCGAACCGCCGCCGGCGCTCAGGCGCACGCGGCTGCGCAAGCCGATCAAGTCGGGCATTCGCGTTGTCGACTTCTTCACGCCCCTGTGCGCCGGACAGCGCATCGGCGTCTTCGCCGGGTCGGGCGTCGGCAAGTCGACGATGTTGGCGATGCTCGCCCGGGCGCCGGATTTCGACACCGTGGTGATCGCGCTGGTCGGCGAACGCGGCCGTGAGGTGCGCGAATTCCTCGATGACGCGCTCGCCGGCAATCGCCAGACGGCGATCGCGGTCGTCTCGACCGGCGACGAGAGCCCGATGATGCGCCGCCTCGCGCCGCGCACGGCGATGGCGGTCGCCGAATATTTCCGCGACCGCGGCGAACAGGTGCTGCTGATCGTCGATTCGGTCACCCGCTTCGCCCACGCCGCCCGCGACGTCGCGCTGGCGGCGGGCGAGCCGGCGGTGGCCCGCGGCTACGCCCCGAGCGTGTTTTCCGACCTGCCGCGCCTGCTCGAGCGGGCCGGCCCCGGTCTCGAGGACTCGGGTTCGATCACCGGCATTTTTTCGGTGCTGGTCGACGGCGACGACCACAACGACCCCGTCGCCGACAGCATCCGCGGCACGCTTGACGGCCATATCGTGCTCGACCGGGCGATCGCCGACCAGGGCCGCTTCCCCGCCGTCGACATCCTCGCTTCGGTTTCGCGCATCCCCAACCCCACCTGGTCGCCGGAGCAGCGCAAGCTGGTGACGCGGCTGCGCGCGCTCATCGCCCGCTACGAGGAGACCCGCGATCTCAGGCTGATGGGCGGCTTCACTCCCGGCGCCGACCCGCTGCTCGACCAGGCGGTCAAGTCGGTGCCGCGCATCTACGAGGCGATGAGCCAGACGCTCGCCTCGCCGCCCTGCGAGGACCCCTTCATCGAACTCGCCGCCGCCTTGCGCGGCGAAGCCAAGGACGAAAGCGCCGAGCCGCTCGACGGCTGAGCGCGGCAAAAACGAAAGCGTGCGCATGAAACTCAGCGGACTGTTGGTTCCCCGCTTCGCCGCCAAGGCCCTCGCGGCGCGTTCGCCCGTCGATATCGCGCTGTTCGGCGTCGGCGTGACGACCGCCACGGCCTCGGTCGTCTTCGCGACCGTGATGTTCACGCGCGCCGGCGACGCGCCGATGGTCAACGGCTTGCAGTATCTGGGGGTCTTCGGCCAGCCGCACGGCCACGTCGCCATTGTCGCCACGGTCGGACCCGCGCCCGCGCGCGCCGCCGCTCCGGTCCCCGCCGCGAGCAAGGTCGCCGACTCGAGGACCGCCACGCAAGGGCGCGCCGATTCGCATCAATCGATCGACATGTCGCCGACCGGCTCGATTGTCCGCAGCGGCGACGACGCGACCCCGGACCTCGACCCCTACCGCCTCGTCGCGGTCGAACCGGGCATGGCGTGGCTGCGCAACAGCGTCGAGACGCGGGTGATCAAGACCGGCGACGTCGCCCCGGGGCTCGGGCGCGTCGCCGCGATCGTCGAGCGCCAGGGACGCTGGACGCTGCTCGACGATTCCGGCGCGGTCCTGCTCGTCGCCGACCCCTCCGGCGCCGCCGGCGCTGCGGTCAACCCGTTCTCGCGCCGGATGATCTTCGGCGGCGACTGAGCCTGCGCCGCGCGCCGTTCGACGCCGTCCGCCGCGGCCGACAAGTCCGTTACGCGGGCAGGCGATTTCAAGCGCTTGGGCGCCATTTTGCGCGCGAAAGCGCGGGCGCCGGCGCGACGGCCGCCCGCGCGCCCGCCCGACTTCCTCGACCGCTCCGCGGCGACGATCGACCGCGACCCGCGCCCGCGAAAGCGAAACGAAGCGAAGCCAAACGAAGCCGCGGCGAAACGATGCGAAGCCTAAACGAAACGGCCGGCTTCGTTTCGGCCCGCGTAAGTCATTGATCTGTGTACGCAAGCGAAACTGCCCGCTTCGCCGCCTCCCGTCTTTTCAATGCGTTGAACCCGCTTCGCACCGTGAGAACGCCCCCGCGCCGCCGGCGCGACCGCTCTGGGCGCGACAAACTATGATACCGACCATTCCGATTTTCTGGAAGAAATTGTCGCGGCGACCGCATGCGCGAATCTACGCGCTTTGCGCCATTGTCATCCCCGCAAGCTGGGTGACGCACGACACGCAAGGCGTTTCCGACGATCGCACGGACAAATTCT
>NZ_JBEKVH010000020.1:0-63153 GCF_049514155.1 Roseiarcus sp.
CGCACCCCGATCGTGACTTTGGCGCCGCCATCGAGCGGGCCGGCCGGCAGCGCCAGCGGCTCGAACCCGACGCCAAACACCCGCGCAGTCCCGCCGTCCACGGCTTCCACAGAACCGGAAAAGAAGTTCATCGCCGGCGAGCCGATGAAACCGGCGACGAACAGGTTGGCCGGCGCATAGTAGAGATCGAGCGCCTTGCCGATCTGCTCGATGCGGCCTTCGCTCATCACCACGATTCGGTCGGCAAGCGTCATCGCCTCGGTCTGATCATGCGTCACGTAGACCATGGTGGCGCCGAGGAGGCGATGCAGGCGCGCGATTTCGACGCGCGTCGAAACGCGTAGCGCCGCGTCGAGATTCGACAGCGGTTCGTCGAACAAGAATACGTCAGGCTCCCGCACGATCGCGCGGCCGATCGCCACGCGCTGGCGTTGCCCGCCGGAGAGATCGCGCGGGTAGCGACCGAGAAGCGGCTCGAGCCTCAGCATGCGCGCCGCCTCGTCGACGCGCCGCTGGCGCTCGGCCGGCGCCACCCCGGTGAACTTGAGGCCGAAGGTCATGTTCTTGCGCACGTCCATGTGCGGATAAAGCGCATAGGACTGGAACACCATCGCGATTCTGCGTTCGGCCGGCGCCAGTCCGTTGACCAGCCGATCGCCGATGTAAATGTCCCCCGTCGTCACGCCGTCGAGTCCGGCGATCATGCGCAGCAACGTCGACTTGCCGCAGCCCGAAGGGCCGACGAGAACGATGAACTCGCCGTTCTCGACGCTGAGGTTGATGTCGGTCAGCACGTTCGAGGAGCCGTAGCTCTTGCCCAGATGTTCGACGCGGAGGTTGGACATCGCGTAAAGCGCCCTACTTGACGGCGCCGGAGGTCAATCCGGCGATGAGCTGACGGGAGAAGACCACGTAGATGACGACGACGGGCAGAATGGCCATCGACAGCGCCGCCAGCACGGAGTTCCAGTCGGTGATGTACTGGCCGAGGAATTGTTGCACCCCGAGCGTGATCGTGTGCGTCGAGTCGCTCGACGTCAGGATCAGCGGGAACCACAGATCGTTCCAGATCGGCACGATGGTGAACACCGCGACAGTGGCGATCGCCGGCCGCAGCAGCGGCGCAATCACTTCGAAGAAGATCCGCGTCTCCGGCACGCCGTCGCAGCGCGCGGCGTCTCGAAGATCCATGGGGATCTGCTGAATGAACTCGCTGAGGATGAAGATCGCCATTGGCAGGCCCTGCGCGATATAGACGAGGATCAGCGCCGTCAGCGTGTCGTTGAGACCGGCCGTCCGCATCATGTTGAGGATTGCCACCGATCCGAGACGGATCGGAACCATGATGCCGATCGAAAGGAACAGCGCCACCGCGGTGGAGCCGCGGAAGCGGTATTCGCTCAACGCCCAGGCCGCCATCGCGCCGAACAGCAGCACCAGCCCCATGCTGACGAGGGTCACGATCAGCGAGTTCTCGAAATAGACGACGATGTGGGACGCCCGGAACACTTTCGCGTAGCCGATCAGCGAGAACGTCGAACTGTCGGGCGGCGACAAGGGCGAACCGAAGATGGCGTTGCGCGACTTGAACGAGTTCATCACGACGAGGAGGATCGGACCGAGCGCGAGCGCGCTGTAGGCGATGAGAACGGCGTGGACCGCAAGAGCGCGCGCGCGTTGTTCGAGAAACACGGTCGGAAATCCTCAGAATGTGTAGCGACGCATGCGGCGTTGGACCACGAACAGATAGACGCAGACGCCGATCAGAATGATGAAAAACATCACGGTGGCGACGGCGGCGCCCATGGTCGGATTTCCGAGCTGAAGCTGGTTGCCGAAGAAGGTGCGGTAGAAGAACGTGCCGAGGATGTCGCTGGCGAAGTTTGGACCGGCGAGCGCGCCCTTGACCGAATAGATGAGATCGAAGGCGTTGAAGTTGCCGACGAACGTCAGCACCGACACCAGGCCGATGGTCGGCAGCACCAGCGGCAGCTTGATGTGGAAGAAGATGCGGAGCTGGCCGAGCCCGTCGACGCGCGCGGCGTCGACGAGTTCATCGGGAATGTTGAGCAACGCGGCATAGATCAGCATCATCGGAATGCCGACGAACTGCCACACTGACATCAGCGCCAACGTGACCAAAGCCGTCGACTCCAGGCCGAGCCAGGGGGCGAACCAAGATCCGAGACCAACCGCCGTCAGCGCGCCCTTGGCGACGCCCCATAGCGGCGAAAGGATCAGGTTCCAGGAGAAACCGACAATGACCACCGACAGCATGGTCGGCAGAAAGAAGACCGTCCGGTAGAAGCTCTTCAGCTTCAGTCCAGGCAGGCTGAGGAGACCGGCCAGCGCGATGCCGATCGGATTCTGCACCGCCATGTGGATGGCGAAGAAGATCATGTTGTTCTTTAGCGCATTCCAGAACGGCGTGGACCACAGAGAGTCGGTCAGCAGGGTCACGAAGTTCGCGAGACCGACGAAGTGGACGCCGCCGCCGCTCTCGCCGGTGAACGTCGACAGCTGCATCGTCGCCAGCAGCGGATAGATTGAAAACGCGGTGTAGATGACGACAGACGGCCCAAGAAACAGGGCGAGAAGGCCAATCAGCTTGGCCTTTGGCATCTGGGCGACGACTTGGGGAACGGGTTCGGCCATGGCCGGGGCTTTGGGCAAGAGGCGAGAGCGACAGCGTAGCGAACCGTCCCTCTCTCCCGCAAGCGGGAGAGAGGGGATCGCGTCAAGCGTCTAGAGATTGCTCGACGGGGCTCGACGCCCCGCCGACGCGCGCGTCACTTAGCGGCCGGCTTGTACCACTTGTCGAGGCCGTCCTGCAGCTGCTTGCCGGCGGCTTCAGGGGTCAGTTTGCCGTTGATGACCTGCGCCGACACGTTCCAAAGCTCATTCTCGAGATTCGGCGTACCACGCGACAGGATCTGGTACGAGTCGCGGATCGTCGACTTGCAGTCCTTGCGCCAGCCGACCATCGTCGCGGCCAGTTCGTCGTCGACCTTCACCGGCGTCGTGTTGAGCGAGAAGAACCCGGGCAGCGCGTTTGAATAGAGCGTCGCGAATTCCGGGGTCGTCAGCCACGCGAGGAACTTCTTGGCGTCGTCCTTGTTCTTGGACGCCGAGTTCAGGCCCATCGCGATGTCGGTGTGGTCGGAGATGTAGCATTCCGTGTCGCCGGCGGGCAGCGGCGGCGGAAACGCGCCCATCTTGAACTTGGCCTGCGCGCGGAACGTCGAGATGTCCCATGAGCCGGCCGGATAGATCGCCGCCTTGCCGAGCGAAAACAGGTTCTGGCTGTCGGGATACGTTTGCGCCTGGAACCCGTCACCCATGTAAGGCGCCCAGGAAGCGAGCTCCTTGAATACGGCGATGTACTGCGGGTCGGTGAACTTGTCCTTGCCGGCGATGAGGTTCAGGCGGCCGGTCTCGCCTTTCCAATAGTCGGGCCCGATGTTCTGGAAGCCCATCGTCGCGGCTTCCCACTGGTCGGCCGTGCCGAGGTCAATCGGCGTGTAGGTCCCGTCCTTCTTCAGCTTGTCGAGGATGTCGTGGAACTCCGCCATCGTCTTCGGCGGCTGCGCCCCGATCTTCTTAAAGGCGTCCTCGTTGTAGATGAAGCCATGGATGACGGAGGCCATCGGAACGCAGAATGTCGTCTTGCCGTCGTCCGTTTGCCAGGCGGCTTTCGCGACGCTCGAGAAACTATCCATTCCCTTGAGGTCGTTCAGGCCGTCCAACTGGTGCTTGTTGAAGAGGTCAAGCGAGGCGTCGAACGGCCGACAGGCGATGATGTCGCCAGCCGTGCCGCCGTCGAGGCGCGCGTTGAGGGCGGCGTTGTATTCCTTCGGCGCAGACGGCGCGAACTCGACCTTGATGTCGGGATAGGTCTTGTTGAAGGCGGGAATGATCTTCGAATTCCAGATGTCGGCGTCGTCGTTGCGCCAGCTTTCGATCTTCAACGATCCCGCTTGCGCGGCGACGAGGCCCGTCACGAGCGCCGCGACCGCGATGGCCGCGCGGGAAACTGTCTTCCGTGTCCAGTTCATCGCTTCTCTCCTCTTTTCCTGGGCGGGCGGCGCGGTTCATCCGCGGCGCTTCGCCCGAGCTCCTTACGCAGAGTATCTAGCGCCTCGGCCAGACGGCCGCGCGAACGTGCAAGACGACTGACGGCGTCGCCGCAGTCGCGGGCGCCCGACGACAGAAGCACCGCCTGCTTCACTTCGCCGCCGGCCGCCGCCAGCGCGGCCTGCGCCGTGTTCTCCGCGACGCCTGAAATCGACATGACGATCCCTAGCGCGCGACGTTGCAGCTTGTCGTTGTCGGCTCGCAGGTTGACCATCAGACCGGCGTGTATGTGTCCGAGCGCGAGACCGACGAGCGTCGACAGCATCCCCAGCGCGCATTTTTGCGCGACGCCCGCGGCAAGTCGCGTCGATCCCTGCAGCGCCTCGTCGCCGGTGTCGAGCAGAAGCCCAATGTCGGCTTCCGTCAACAGCGGCGCGTTCGGCCGATTGGCGATGGCGATGACGAATGCTCCGGCGCGCCGGGCGGCCTTCGCGCCCGCCAGCGTGAACGGCGTCGAACCGCTGGCGGAGACGGCGATGACAGCGTCGCTCCCGAGATCGCCGAGCGCCGCGACGGCCTGTTCCGCCGCTTGGGCGTCGTCTTCCGCGGCGGCGTCAAGGTCGAAGGAAGCGCCGTCGCGGCCGGCGAGGATAATGGCGATCCGTCGGCGGTCGAGGCCAAAGGTGCCGGGCAGTTCGGCGGCGTCTTCCGCCGCGACGAGGCCGGCCGCGCCCGCGCCCAAATAGATGCAGCGGCCGCCGCGCTCCCATCGAACGGCCAGACGCGTCGCCGCCGCGCGGATGTCGCCTTCGACCGCCGCAACGCAGGCGATCGCCCGCCGATAGGACGCGAGCATCGCGCCCGAGAGCGCTGGCGCCGGGTCGGCGATCACGCGAGGTTCGGCGTCGCGCCGTCCCTGTCCGACCGATTTACGCAGTTCCACACCGCGCCCATTGGGTGTACCAGTGGTAGATACCTCTTGTATTTTTCATTAATGAATGGCATACCTCTTGTCTAGTGGTCTGCAACAATTTTTTACGGACTTGGGAGCGTGTCGACAGCCCAATTCTTCATCGGCGTGGACGGCGGCGCCACCCGTTGCCGGGCGCGGATGCGCGCGGCGTCGGGTCGCGCGCTCGCCGAGGAAACGGGGCCTGCGGCCAATATCTACGTGGATTTCGAAGCCGGCCTCGGCGCCATTGGCAAGCTCGTCGCAGCGGTGATCGCCAAGGCCGGGCTCGACCCGACCAGCCGCGGCAAAATGGCGCTCGGCGTCGGTCTGGCGGGCCTCTCCAGCGCTCAGGACGCCGCGCGCGTCGCCGCTGCGCTACCGGGTTGGGCGCGCGTCGAGGCAGCCAACGACGCCGTGACCGCCTGCATCGGCGCGAACGGGACGGGCGACGGCGGATTGATCATCGTCGGCACGGGCACGGCGGGCATCGCCCGCATCGCTGGCGCCGCGAAGATCGTCGGCGGCCGCGGTTTCCTGCTCGGCGACGACGGATCGGGCGCCCGCATCGGCGCCGACGCTATGCGCGCGGCGATGCGCGCGTTCGACGGTCTCGAGCCGATGAGCGGACTCTCGCGCGCGTTGCTGGCCGAGTTCGATTCGGATCCGCTGCGAATGATGACGTGGGCGCATTCCGCCAAGCCTGGCGACTACGGCGCCTTCGCGCCTCGCGTGTTCGAGGCCGCGCGCGCCGGCGAGTCTGGCGCGCGCGAGATCGTCGGCCGCGCCGCAACCGCGGTCGTCGCGATTTTTCGCGCGCTCGAAGCGCGCGGCGTCGAGCAGATCGCCATCGTCGGCGGCGTCGCGGAGTCGTTGCGGACCTACGTTCCCTCCGAGGTCGAGGCGCGGCTCAGAAGGCCGAAACACGACGCCGTCGACGGCGCCGTCCTGCTCGTCGGCGGGGCGCTTCCGGCGCCGGGAGATCTTTCATGACGATCGCGGCAACGTCGCCGAGCGGCGGCAAACTCTATCGCACTGTCGTCGAGACGCTGCGGCGCGAGATCGAAGCGGGGCGATTCGCCGAGTCGCAGTTGCTGCCCGGCGAGCGGGCGCTGTGCGAATTGCTGGAGATTTCGCGCACCACCTTGCGCAAGGCCATCGCCGAACTGATCGCCGAGGGGGTGCTGTTCCATCGCCACGGCGCCGGCACCTTCATTCATCGCGCAACGCCGCGCGTCGATCAGCCCTCGTCGCGCCTGACCAGCTTCACCGAGGACATGCGGCTGCGCGGATTCGAGGCTTCGTCGCGCGACCTCGAGCGCGGCGTCTCGCTGCCCACACCCGACGAAGCGATGATGCTCAGCGTGGGGCTGAACGACCGGGTGTTCCGGCTCGGCCGCCTGCGTCTCGCCAATGAAGTGCCGGTGGCGATCGAGCATGCGGCCGTACCCCTGCGCTATCTGCCGGACTGGGAGCGGGTCGGCCCGTCCCTCTACGAAACGCTGACCGAGCGCGGACATCGTCCGACGCGGGGTTTGCAGCGGCTGCGCGCGACCCTTCTCTCGGACGCGTATGCCGCGCTCCTCGGCGTCGAGCCGAGGAGCCCTGCCCTGCACATCCAGCGCATCGCCTATCTCGCCGACGGCGCCTGCGTCGAATTCACCAAGTCCTGGTATCGCGCCGACACATACGACTTCGTCTCCGAACTCACCCTTGCGCCGCCGTTACGAAAGATCCGCGGATGACCGCCTCTCTGACTCACATGCGCGCCGAGATCGACGAGGCGGGCGAGGTCGTCGAGCGCCAACTCGCGGGCGACGCCGGGCGCACCGACCGACTCGGACTCAAGCTCCGCGCGCTCGATCCGCTGGTGCTGACGACGATCGCGCGGGGCAGCTCGGATTGCTGCGCGCTCTATTTGAAATACCTGGCGGAGATCGTCGTCGGCATCCCCTGCGCCTCGATCGGCCCATCGATCGCGACGCTCTACGGCGCCCGACTGCGTCTTGCGCGCGCCGCCGCCGTCTCCATCTCGCAATCCGGCCGCAGTCCCGACATCGTCGAAATGCAGCGGTCGGCGCGCAAGGCGGGCGCGACGACCATCGCCATGGTCAACGAGATCGACTCGCCGCTGGCGACCGAGGCCGAGGAATTGCTGCCGCTGATGGCCGGGCGCGAGCAGTCCGTCGCCGCGACAAAATCCATGATCGCCGGCCTCGTCGCCGGGGCGGCGCTGGTTGCGGCGTGGCGCGGCGACGCTGATTTGCGGACCGCCATCGCGGGCCTGCCGGCGCTCCTGCCGGCTGAGAGCGCGCCGCCGCCCGCCGCCATGATCGAACGGGTCGCGCGCGCCGAACATGCCTTTGTGCTCGGACGCGGCGCGACTTTTGCAGTCGCCACCGAAGCGGCGCTGAAGCTCAAAGAGACCTGCGCCATTCACGCCGAAGCCTACTCGTCGGCGGAAGTGCTGCACGGGCCCGCCGAACTGGCGCGGCCAGGCTTCCTCGTCATCGCCTTCATGCCGACCGACGCCGGGCGCGAGGGCATGAAAATGACGCTGCGCCTGCTCGCCGCCGCCGGCGCCGACGTCGTGCGGGTCGACGCAGGCGGCGACGACGCCGGCGACCGGCTCGCCTGCGCGACGGCGGCGTCGCCGCTGCTGACGCCGATCGCCATGATCCACCGCTTCTATGGTCTCGCCGAGGCGGTGTCGCGCCGCCTCGGCCGCAATCCGGACCACCCGCGCAATCTGCACAAAGTGACGGAGACGATCTGATGACGGCGCTGGTCGGCGCGCGGATCTTCGACGGCGAGCGTTTCCTCGACGACCACGCCGTCATCGTCGACGGCGCCCGCATCGCCGGCGTCGCGTCCTATGGGAATCGTCCCCGCGGCGGCGACGAAGTCGATCTCGGCGGCGGCATTCTCGCGCCAGGTTTCGTCGACGTTCAGGTCAACGGCGGCGGCGGCGCGTTGATGAACGACCACCCGAGCGCGGACGTCGTCGGCCGCATCGCCCAGTCGCATCGCAAGTACGGCACGGTCGGCATGATGCCGACCCTGGTGACCGACACGCCGGAGAAGATGCGGGCGGCGATCGCGGCGGTGCGCGGAGCGCGACGGCGCTTTCCTTCGGTGCTCGGCATCCATCTCGAAGGGCCGTTCCTCGACCCGGCGCGCAAGGGCGCGCACGACGCGAGCCACATTCGCACGATTGAGCCGAGCGACATCGAAATGATCGCCAACGCCGACTGCGGCGCGATGATGCTGACGCTTGCCCCCAACCGCATTCCCACCGACGCAATCCGCGCGCTCGCCGCGCGCGGCGTGTTGGTTTCGCTCGGCCACTCCGAAGCTGCCTACGAGGAGGCGCAAGCCGGGCTCGCGGCGGGCGCGCGCGCGTTCACCCATCTCTTCAACGCGATGAGCCCGTTTCAGGGCCGCAGGCCGGGCATGGTCGGGGCTGCGCTCGACTCCAAAGAAGCCTTCATCGGAATCATCGCCGACGGGCATCATGTGCATCCCGCGAGCCTTCGGATCGCCTTCGCCGCCAAGCCGCACGACCGGATCATGCTGATCACCGACGCCATGCCGCCGGCGGCAGGCGGTCCCGACAGTTTCATGTTGCAGGGTCGGCGCGTCGCGCGGGTCGACGGCTGCCTGCGGCTCGCGGACGGCACGATCGCCGGGTCGGTGATCACCATGGACGAAGCGCTGCGGTACTGCGTCCACACGGTCGGCCTGCCGCTCGCCGAGGCGTTCATGATGGCGTCGCGCGCGCCGGCGGCGTTCCTGCGTCGCGAGCGCGATCTCGGCCGGATCGCGCCCGGCTATCTCGCTAGCCTCGTCCATCTCGACGACGAGCTGCGGGTCAGAGAGACGTGGGTCGAAGGCGAGCCGACGTTCGCCAAAGCCGCCGCCTGACGTCAGCGCTTTAGGCGAACGACCTCGCCGGTGCGGACGCTTTCATCCGCCGCAAAAACGATGCGCAGCGAATTCAACGCGTCTTCATGATGCTCGGTCAGATCGATCCCGCCTCGGATCGCCTTGAGGAACAGCCGCTGCTCGCGTTCGCACAGCTCCTGATGGCCGGGCTCGTCCTCGGTCGAGACGAGGTCGTCGGGCTTCGCGAACGCGCCGTTGGCGTCCAGCGCGGCGTGATGGATGCGCAGGGCGTTGGTTTGCGTGTGGGTGTTGTGGTCGGCGGACTTCGCGGTCGCGTCGGCGCTCTCGTGCGAGACGATCGACACCGAGCCGTTCGGTCCGATGATGTCTTTTACGAAATGGGCCGTCTCGCTGATCATCGGTCCCCAGCCGGCCTCGTACCAGCCGACCGACCCATCGTCGAAAGTGATGTCGAGGTGGCCGTAGTTGTACATCGCCGGCGCGATCTCGCCGGTGAGCCGAGCCCCAATCGCGTGCACGGCGACGGGTCGCGCGCGCGTCACCTGGCACATGATGTCGACATAGTGGACGCCGCAATCGACCAGCGGCGAGGTCGAGCGCATCAGATTCTTGTGCACCTGCCAGAACGAGCCCGCCGACTGCTGGTTGAGGTTCATGCGCATCACCAGCGGCTTGCCGAGCGTCCGGCCGATCTCGACGAAGCGCGACCAGGACGGATGCACGCGCAGGATGTAGCCGATCAGCAGCGTCTTGCGCGCCTCGCGCGCCGCCGCAACGATGCGTTCGGCCGCCTCGAGCGTATCGGCGAGCGGCTTCTCGCAGAACACGTGCGCGCCTGCGGCGAGCGCCTTGAGCGCCATCGCGGCGTGGTGCTCGGTGTAGGCGCAGATGGCGACGGCGTCGGGACGGGTCGCGGCGAGGGCGTCGTCGAGCGTCTCGAAGCGCGGCGCGCCGGGAAACTCCGCCTCAAGGTCGGCTCGCTGCGCCGCGTGGCGGGTGCACAGCCCGACGAGTTCGAACTCATCGATCGCTTTGTAGGCCCGCGCGTGGCTGGTCCCCATCGTGCCGAGGCCAACCACGAGAACACGCACGCGCTGTGCGCCCATCGTTCTTCACCCGTTTTCCGCGGGCGATCCGAAGCCGCGCCCACTCTGCACGCCAGTTATATACCTCTTGTATTTTTCTATAGCCGCCAGCATACCTCTTGTCCATAGCTCCGCGCCCGGGCGTTACCGATCGAGGTCCGCCGTCGAACGCGGCAGAGGAGGTGGACCACCCCGTCTAAAGCCGACTCGGGTTTTCGAAGAAGTCGACGGCGGCAGTCGTCCCGGCAGACATTGCCGGGGCGGCCGCCGCCGCGGCTGCGGCGTCCTACCGGTCCACAGGGAGCGATCGGCAGGAGCCAACGGGGGTCTTGGTGATCCAGGTTTCGACCGGCGGCTTGCTGTTCATCGCCCGCCAGACGTCCTCGCTGCGGATCGGCATGTGCGTCAGCTCCGCTCCGGTCGCGCTGCGGATCGCGTTGCCAAGCGCGGGGGCGACCGAGATCATCGGATGCTCGCCCACGCCGCGCGCCCCGTAAGGTCCGTCGAGCTGGGGCGTCTCGACGATGATGCAGTCGATCTCGTCGGGAAGGTCCTTGCAGGTGGGGATCTTGTTGTCGGTGAACGACGGATTGAGCAGGTGGCCCTGCTGGTCATAGATGTAGCCTTCGCAGAGCGCGGTGCCGAGGCCCTGCACCATGCCGCCGATGCACTGCCCGCGCACCGACTCCAGATTGATCGCCTTGCCGACGTCGTAGGCGGAGGCGATCTTCAGGATGTGGTACGCGCCGGTCGTCGGGTCCACCTCGACGATGATGCCGTGCGCGCCGTAGGTCCAGTCGAGCGCGGGCAGGCCCTGGCCGCTGCCCTTGTCGAGGTTGGTGAGGCCCTGGGCGGTGTAGCGCCCAACACCGATCAGCGGCCCGCCGATCGCGCCGCCGTCCGGGTAGCTGTAGCCGATGGAGAGCTGCGCGAAGGTGACGCTGATTTCGGGGCGGTGGACGATGAAGATCTTGTCTCCGTCATGGTCGAGATCGCAGACGTCCGCACGCAGCGCCTGGGCCGCCGTCTGGTAAGCCTTGTCGAGCAGATCGGCGCAAGCGAGCATCAGCGCGTTGCCGGTGAGCATCAGCCCTTTCGACGCGACCGTCTGCCAGTCATAGGGATCGCGGTCGGTGTCCTTCTCGATCGTCACCCGAACCTTGTTCAACGGGAATCTCAGACGCTCGGCGGCGATCTGGGCGAACGCGGTGGTCGAGCCCTGACCAATGTCGGTCAAGCCGACGTTGGCGATCACCGTGCCGTCGGAATTCATCTTCACCACGACCGAGGTGGCGGTGAAAGGCGGCATCGCCGGCGCCTTGTGCAGGGTGGCGACGCCCTTGCCGATCTTCAGGCCGGTCCGCGCCTCGCGCGCTTTCTCCGCCGGCGTGAGCGCGCCGTAGCCGATCGCCTTCGCCACCGAATCGAGGCACTTGCGCACATCGCCGTTGTGCTCGGTGATCACTTCGCCGGTCAGCGTGATCGCACCGGGCTTGAGCAGGTTCTTCCTGCGGAATTCCAGCGGATCCATGCCGATCGTCTGGGCGACCAACTCCATATGCCGCTCGAGGCCCCAGAAGAACTCGACGTGGCCGAAGCCGCGGTACGCCGTGCCGTAGGGCTTGTTGGTGTAGACGGTGTAGGCGTCGACCCATGCGTTGGGAATCTCATAGGGGCCGGCGGCCGAGTAGCCGGTGGCGCGCGTGACGTTCACCGCATAGTCGGCGTAGGCGCCGGCGTCCCAGAACATCTCCATCTTCTGCGCGATGATGCGGCCGTCGGCGAGCACGCCGGTCTTGATGCGGTAGGTCAGCGCGCTGCGGCAGGGCAGCAGCGAGAACTCCTCCTCGCGCGTCGCCTGGAACTTGACCGGCCTGCCGCCGGCCTTGCGCGAAAGGCAGGCGACAAGCGGCTCGAGGTGGATGCCGGCCTTGCCGCCGAACCCGCCGCCGACGTTGGGGATGACGACGCGCACATTGTTGAGCGGCAGTTTGAAGGTGTGGCAGAACAAATCGCGCACGGTGAAGGGCGACTGCGCGCTGGTCCAGATGTCGACCCGGTCGCCGGACTTCCATTGGGCGATGGCGACGTGGGTCTCCATCGGAACGTGCTGCACCGATGGGTTGGTGTACTCGCGCTCGACGATCCATTCCGCTTCGGCGAAGCCCTTTTCGACGTCGCCCTTGCGGCACTTGGTCAGATTGGCGATGTTGGTGCCGGGCTGCGGCGAGAAAGCCGCCTCGACGAAGTCGTAGCTGGCGAGATCGGGATGCACCAGCGGCGCGCCCGGCGCGAGCGCGTCCATGTGATTGAGAATCGGCGTCAGAATTTCGTAATCGACCTCGATCAGCTCGACCGCCTCGTGGGCGATCGCCAGCGTGTCGGCGGCCACCGCCGCCACCGCTTCGCCGAAATGCCTGATTTCGTTCTTGGCCAGGATGTCCTTGTCGACCACATAAAGGCCGAGCCGGTAGTCGAGGTCGTGGCCGGTGAGGATCGCGCGCACGCCCGGCAGACGCTTGGCGCGCGATACGTCGATGCGTCGAATCTTTGCGCGCGCGTGGGGGCTCTTCTTGACTTGCGCATAGAGCATCCCCGGCAGAATCATGTCGCTGACATAGAGGGCCGCGCCGGTCAGCTTGTCCGCCACGTCGTGGCGCACGGGGCTGCGGCCGATCTGCCGCAGGGTTTCGGAATTCGCCGTCTCAAGCATGGCTAAGCTCCTGCATGCTCGCCGGTTGCCCGGTCGCTTCGAGCACGGCCTCGATAATCTGCACATATCCGGTGCAGCGGCAGAAGTTGCCTTCGAGGCCTTCCTTGATTTCTTCGACGCTCGGCTTGGGATTGCGCTCGATCAGCGCGCGCGCCGACATCACCACGCCAGGCGTGCAGAAGCCGCATTGGACGGCGTGGCGCTTCGCGAACGCCTGTTGGAGCTCGGAAGGCTCGCCGTCGCGCATCTCGCCCTCGATCGTGCGAACCGACTTGCCGTCGACCTCCGCCGCCAGAACCAGGCACGAGTTGACGGCGCGGCCGTCGAGCAGAACGGTGCAGGCGCCGCACTCGCCGCCACCGCAGCCTTCCTTCGTTCCGATGAGGCCGGCGTATTCGCGCAGAAAGTGCAACAGGGTAATGTTCTCCGGCGCTTCGCGTTCGCAGAGAGCGCCGTTGATGACGACACCGATCTTCATGACCTCACCTCATCGAGAAGGCGCCGGACGTAGCATTCGACCATGTGCAGGCGATATTCCTTGGTCGCCCGCACGTCGCTGATCGGGCTGATCGCCGCCAAAACCGCGGCGACCACCGCGTCGGCGGGCAGAGAAGCGTCGAGCCCCTCGATCAGCACCGGGGTCGGAGCGCACGAGCCGACGGTCAGGCGCATTTCACCGCCGCGTTCGATGGACAGCGCGACGCTGACGATGCCGAGATCGTGGCCGTTGATCCGCTTGAGCTTGTAGTAGCCGCCGCGCGCGCCCGCCGACGCGGCGGGAACGACGATGCGCTCGACCGCCTCGTTGGGCGCGACGACGGTCCGCTTGACGCCCTTGAAGAAGGCGCTGAACGGAATCTCGCGCTCGCCGCTCTTCGAGCCGATCACGGCGTGCGCCCGCAGGCACAACAGCGCCGGCGCCATGTCCGCGCAGGGCGAGGCGTTGACGACGTTGCCGACGACCGTCGCGCGATTGCGGATCTGGTGGGAGGCGAGATCGCGCGCGCAGGCGACGAGCAGCGGATAGTCGCTGCGGATCTTCGCGTCATCGAGAACCGCATTGATGGTCGCGCCGGCGCGAATGACGAGACCTTCGCGCTCGCTCCAGGCAATGCCGGCGAAATCGTCGACCTTCTTCGTGTCGACGACGACCTTCGGCCGCGCCAAGCCGGCACGGACGTTGACCAGCAGGTCGGTGCCTCCCGCGAGGAGCGACGCCGCGGCGCCCTCGTTGGCAAGGACGCTATGCAGCTCGGCGCGCGTCCTCGGCGCCAAATAGGTGAAGGAATGCAGCATAGGACCTCCGCCGATGATCGACCGCCAAACGCGGCCGCCGTTGCTTCCGACCCGTTCCCGTCACTCTGAAGGCGCTGGGTCGGCGGCGCCTGATTGTCGCTCCGTAAATACGTCCGTGACTCTGCGCGGCCGCAAACTCGGGGCGCTATTCCCGAAGAGATTTCCTGCCGCCCCGGCTGTCTCTTGGGCCAGCGTGCGCATTCGCGCGAGGTCGACCCGCACCCCGTGGCTGACGACATGGCGGGGAGCGGCATGGAACCGTAGCGCTTCGACGACGTCCGGCTCGCCGAGCACGACGAGGTTCGCCTCCGCGCCGACAGCCACAGCGTGATTGGGCACGTTCATCGCTTTGGCCGGGGCGACCGTCGCCATGTCGTACAGCCGCTCGATGTCGTCGCGCCCGGTCATCCACAGCAGGTGCGCCGCGAGGAACGCGACTTCGAGCATGTTGTTGCGACCGAAGGGATAATAGGCGTCGGAGATGTCGTCCTGGCCAAGGCAGACGTTGATCCCCTCGTCGAAGAGATCCCGCACCCGCGCGTGCAGCGGTCCGGTATGAGGGTCGGTGACGACGGAGATGTCGGCCTTGCGCAGCACGCCCGACAGGCGCTGCAAATAGGGTGTCGGGTAGAGCGCCATGGCGCGGCAGTGATGAGCAAGCGCGCGCCCCCTCCATCCCCGCCACAGGGTCTCGGTCGCGAACATCTCCAGCGTCCGCAGGCTCGGGTCGCCCGCATCGTCGAGCAGCATCGAGACGTCGGCGTCGTGCTTGGCCGCAAGGTCGAAGCAGAATGCAATATGCGCCCGCGCATCGTCGTCGGTGAATTCGATCCACGGAATGCCGCCGACGACGTCGGCGCCAAGCGCCATCGCCTCTTCCATCAGGCGCTCGGCGCCCGGCTCCTTGACGATTCCATCCTGCGCAAAAGCGACCACTTGGATGTCGACGACGCCGCGAAACTCCTCGCGCACCGCAATCAGCGCCTTGACGCCCTCAAGGCGGGCTTTGCTGTCGACATCCGCAAACGCGCGGATATGGAGGACGCCGTGCAGCGCCGCCAGCGCCGTGGCGCGGCGCGCGTTGGGAACGATCCAGGCGGCGTCGTATTTCGCTTTGATCGCGCTCGCCAAGTCGATGGCGCCCAGCGCCTTGCCCATATCGGCGCCATGGTAGGCGGCGAGCGCAGCCTCGTTCATCATCGGCAGCGTCCACACTTTGCACAGATGCAGATGTGGGTTGACGAACGATTCGGTGACCAGACCGCCCTCGGCGTCGATCGTGTCGCGCGCCGACGCGCCGACGCCTTCTCCGATAGCGACGATCTGGCCGCTGGCGATAGCGATGTCGACAAGCTTCTCGCCGCCGCGCCGGAGACGCGCGTTGCAGATGCGGAGGTCTAGCTCTTCGCGAACCACGACCCTTTCATCCTCCGGTCGTCACGAACGCCGATCGCTCGGCGACCGCGATCATGGAATGGCTCGCCAGCGGCGCGGGCTCGGCAGCTTCGGTCGCCTTGTCCCAAACGGCAGCGCCGTAAAAGAAACCCGTCGCCGCGTCCAAGCCGGAGCTGTGGCCGATGGCCGCAAGGCGCAGCAGAGCGCCGTCGAGATCGCTCTTCGGCGCGCCCGAGCACGCCGCGGCCAGCGCCGCCAGCGGTCGAGAAATGCGCCCGGCAAGCGCGTCGCGCAGGAACGACGCGCTGATGTCCGTCGTCTGTCCGAGAAGCCCTCGCACGAACTCGGCGAACGACGCCAGGAGACGCGAACGCGCCAGGCCCGCGGCGCGCCGGCAGCAGCCGGCGGCGAGGAAACCGCAGAGGAAGTCGTCGCCGGCGGGCGTCAGTCCCTGCCCCAGGCCGACCAGCCGCACCGCCGCGCCGCGCATGGCGTCGATGCGCCCGGCCCGCACGCCGCGGCCGAGATCGAGCGCCGCTTGCGTCAGTCGCTCGCCCATGGCGCCGAAAGGCGGCGCTCCGGTCAGCAGCGACGCGATGCGCAAGTCGGTCGCCGCGCGCGCCTGCAGCGTTTCGAGCTGCGCCACGCCGACGCGCCAGCGCGCGCCGTCGCCTCGCAGCGGCGGCGCCAGCGGCGCGGCCAGCCGGCGCGCCGCCACGCAATCCACCCGCAGCCGCTCGCGACCGGTCGACCGGCGGAGCACGATCTCGTCGACCGCAAAGACGCCGCCGTCGCCCGCTGTCAGCCCAAGCGAAGCAAAGTCCTCCACCGAGGCGAGGCGAACGGCGCGCGGCAGATCGTCGGCCTCGGCGCTGAGCAGGGTCAAGAGTTCGCCATTCGGCGAGCTGAGGTTCAAGGCGGCGTGAAAGACGCTGTGAACGCGCACCGGAAATTCGCCACGAGGGACATCCGATCCCAGCGTCGCGGCCCGCCGGATTCGGTCAGCCGTAGATCGCATGGGCGCTCGCGAGAGCCTCCTTGACGGCGTTCTCGGCCTGAATGCGGCCGCCTTCGATGTTGCGTCGCAAAACATCGACCGCCTTGGCGGCGTCGCGCCGCTCGATCGCCTCCAGCGTCTCGAGGTGTTGCAGGCACGTCGCCTTGAGACGTTCCGCGTTGGTGATGTCGAACATCCTGACAAAGCGGATGCGCGCGTCGATGTTGCTGAGCATATCGACCATGGCCTGATTGCCGACGGCGCGCGCCAGCGCCTGATGGAAATTCTCGTCGACCGTCACCGGGTCGGCGATCATCTCGGGCAGAGTCTCATAGACCTGGGCCCAACGCCGCTTGAGCGCCGCCAAAGTGGACTCGTCTATGCCCGTCTTGCAGACTTGCTCCATGATGTAAGTCTCAAGAACGAGCCGCAATTCGTAGAGTTCGTGGATCTCGGTAAGGTTGAGCTGCCGGACGACGTAGCCCTGCCGCGGCGTCTTCTCAACCAGCCGCCGATCGGCCAGCATCTGGAGCGCCTCGCGAACGGGGCTGCGGCTGACCTTGAATTCGGCGCACAAGGATTCTTCGGTGAAGACGCTCTCCTGGCAGACAGCGCCAATGCAGGATTCGCTCGCTGACGCGGTCGAAAATCGCTTGGCTGAGGTTCGTCACGGACATTGCAGCGTCTCCCGTCTGTTCAGTCGGCCCCCGTCGCCGCCGCGCGGCGGCGAGGGCCATTTTCGGAATTGTCGCGCCGCGCTCCAATCCGACGCGGCGCGCGCTTGAATTTCAACCCGGCGACCCGACGCTGGCGTCGGACGTCTCTGTGATCGAGCCTACTTCGCGGACTCTCCAGACGGCTGAGAGCCGTCCCGCGCCGCGGCCCAAGCCTCGAGCCAGTTCATCATGTGATAGGCGACGAGCACCGCGACCGTTCCGAGCGCGATGCCGCCGAACGACACATCCTTGCTGAACGCGAGGGTGAAATCGCCGGCGCCGACGACCAGCGCGATCGCCGCCGGCATCAGGTTGACATTGCGCTTGAAGTCGACCTTGCTTTCGATCCAGATTCGTGCGCCGAGGACGGCGATCAAACCATACAGGATGGTCGTGACGCCGCCGAGCACGCTCAACGGCATCGTCAGGATGAGCGCTCCAAACTTCGGGCACAGTCCCAACACGATGGCGAACAACGCCGCGACGATGTAGGCGGCCGTCGAATACACCTTCGTCGCGGCCATGACGCCGATGTTTTCGGCGTAGGTCGTGGTGCCCGATCCGCCGAAGAAGCCGGCGATCATGGTCGCCAGGCCGTCGCCCATGTACGCGCGACCGAGGCTGGCGTCGAGCGATTCGCCGGTCATTTCGGCGACCGCCTTCACGTGTCCGGTGTTTTCGGCGATGAGGACCAGGACGACCGGAATCATCAACAGGATCGGTCCGATGGCGAAAGTCGGATGGGTGAACGGCGGCAGGCCGAACCACGCTGCATCCTGAAGCGCCGCGATCGATTTCGGATCAAGGCCGCCGGTCACGGCGGCGATGACCCAGCTCACGAGGACGCCGGCGAAAATCGAAATGCGTCCCAGGAACCCCCGCGAGGTCGCCGCGATCACGAGAATGACGAGCATCGTCAGGGTCGAGTAGCCCCAGTTGCTGGCGGCGCCCTTTGCCGCCACGCTGGCGAGATTCAAACCGATCAGGGCCACGATCGCGCCGGTCACGACCGGCGGCATGAGGCGGTTGATCCACTGATGACCGACTTGATTGACGATCAGGCCGATCACGAAGAGCAGCAGGCCTGCCGCGAAGATGCCGCTCAGCGCGAGGCCCATGTTCTTGTCGGCGCCCATGCTGGCGATCACCGGACTGATGAACGCAAAGCTCGACCCGAGATAACTCGGGATCTTGTTCCTCGTGACCAGGAGGAACACCAGCGTTCCGACGCCGCTGAAGAGGATCGTCGTCGTCGGCGGGAATCCGGTGATCAACGGCACCAGGAACGTGGCGCCGAACATAGCGAGCACGTGCTGCATGCCGATGCCGATCGTCTGCGGCCATGGGAGCCGTTCATTCGGCAAAACGACGTTGCCACCCGGGACTAATTTCCAAAGCATCTCTGTACCCCCCTCTGCTTCGTGTTTCTTTCCTCCGGCTTGGCGAGCGATTCGCCGAAGCCTGCAAGCTCCAAGCACGACCTCGACTTATTCAAAGACGAAGATGTTGACCGGCTTGCCGGGGCGCTCGTCGGATTCCTCGACGCGGCTGGCGAGCGTCATGCCGACGGTCGGTTCGGCGACGCCGATCCGGCCTGCGGCGCGCAAGCCATTGCCGAACTCGACGATGCCGAACAGCAGGAACTTGACGTTGTAGCCGTCGGGAAGGTTCCACACCCGCGTCCACGACAGCAGCTTGACCGACCCCTCCAAGGGGAAGGTCTCCCAATGCTTCCCCGTGACCGGGTCGCGCCGCGACGAACACTTGGCGCAGATCATCGGGGCCGGATAATAGATCGACCCGCATTTGGAACACCGGTACCCCAGGATCTCCGGCGTCTGGACGTCGTAGGCGCTGAAATCAATCATGAACGCTAGGTTCCCTTCATAGAGCGCGGCGGACGATTCGACCGGCCTGTCGCGCGCGACTTAGCGTCGCGGGGTGCGAGAAGACGGCGTCCTAGGCGACGATGCGCGTGCACAGATGCTCGCGCATCGCTTTCACGACGCGCCCCTCATGGGCGATGATCGCTTCTCTGCCGCCCTTTTCGACGTATTCAATCGCACCTTCGATCTTGGGTCCCATGCTGCCGGGCGGAAACTGACCTTCCTCCAACCACTTGCGCGCTTCCGCGGCGGTCATCAGATCGATCGGGCGCTGGCTGGGCTTGCCGAAGTCGAGGCAGACGCGCTCGACGCCGGTGAGGATGATGAACAGTTCGGCGCCGAGGTTGTAGGCGAGCAGCGCGGCGGTGGCGTCCTTGTCGATGACGCCCTCGGTCCCAATGACGGACCGCGTTCCGTAGCTCACCGGAATTCCGCCGCCGCCGCCGGCGATCACCACGGTCTCGTTTTGCACGAGGAGCTTGATCGTGCGCAGCGGCAGCACATGCAGCGGCTTGGGCGAGCAGACCACCCTGCGGTAGCCGCGTCCTGAATCCTCGACGATCGTCCACCCTTCGTCACGCCGCAGCTGCTCGGCCTGTTCGAGCGTGTAGAACGGTCCGATCGGCTTGGTCGGATTGCTGTAGGCGGGATCGGCGGGATCGACCACCACCTGGGTCAGCACGGTCGCCACCTCGCGCTGCATCTTGTCCTCTTCGAGGACCGTGCGCATCGCGATCTCAAGCATGTGGCCGAGCAGGCCCTGGGTCGTCGCCACCGCGACGTCGAGCGGCGGCACGGGGAGGATGTCGCGCGCTTTCTCGAATTGCAGCAGAAGATTGCCGACCTGCGGGCCGTTGCCGTGGACGAGGACGATCTCGTAGCCGCGATGCATGATCTCCAGCATCTGCCGGCACGTGCTCTTCGCCTTCTCCATCTGGGTATGGAACGACCCGTCGTCCCCCGCCTGGAGGATGGCGTTGCCGCCGAATGCGACCACGGCAATCGGTCGCGACATGGAGAGGCTCCTAGTCCTTGGCGCAGATGGTGGCGACGACGTTGTTGCCGAAGCCGCCGAAGTTGACCGCGATTCCGTACTTGGGGTCCTTGACCTGGCGGCCCGGCTCGACTTCGCCGCGCAGCTGTCGCGCGAGCTCGACGACCTGGGAGACGCCGGTCGCGCCAACCGGGTGGCCCTTGGACTTGAGCCCGCCCGACGGATTGATCGGCAGCCGCCCGCCAATGGCGGTCGCGCCCTCGCGCACCGCGAGGTACGACTTGCCGCGCTCGAACAGGCCGAGTTCCTCGCTGATCGCCAGCTCGAGCACCACGAACGCGTCGTGCAGTTCGGCAAACGAGATGTCCTTGGGGCCGACGCCGGCCATCGCGTAGGCTTTCTCGCCGGCGATGCGCACCGCGTCGAGATAGAGCGGGTCCTTGCGATTGTGGACGCAATGCGTGTCGGTCGCCGAAGCGACGCCGGCGATCCGCACCGGCTTCTTCTTGAACAGCTTCGCCTTCGGCGAATCCATGTTCACCAGCACCAGCGCAGCGGCGCCGTCGGTGACCGGGCAGGTCGAGTAGATGCGCAGCGGCTCGGCGATGTAGTTGTTGACGACATGCGCCGTCTCGCTGTCGGCGATCGCCTCGATCGTGCACGGAACCTGGACGTGCGCGTAGGTGTTCAGGGCGCCGTTGGCGTGGTCCTTGACCGCGATCAGCGCGAGATCGCGCTCGGTGCAGCCGTAACGGTCCATATAGAGGCGGGCGAACATGCCGCCGAAGCTCGGCAGCGTCAGCCCCATGTTGTACTCGGCCTCGGTGTGCAGCATCGTCGCGACGATGTCGGTGGCGCGCCAGCCGGAGACCTTGCGCATGATCTCGCCGCCGACGACCAGGGCCACGTCCGCCATGCCCGAGGCGATCGCCATGTAGGCGACCTTGATCGCGCTCGCCCCGGAAGCGGGACCGTTCTCGACCAGCTCCGCCGGAGTCGGCTCCATGTCCATCCGGCTGATCAGCGACGAGGCCACCGAGGTCTGATTGCAGAACAGACCGGAGGCCATGTTGGCGACGACGACCTGATCGACGAGGCGCCTCTGCTCGAGGATGCCGGCGTCGATCAGCGCGTCGGTGGCGGCGTAGGCCATCACGTCGGCGAGGTCGTACTCGCTCGAGTTGCCGAAGCGCGTGTGGCCGACGCCGACGATTCCGACCCTGGCGGACATTCCGCTCACCTCTTGAATCCGGGAATCTGCGGGTACTCGTTGGGCATCTTCAGCTTGGCGGCGGTCGCCAGGACCGCAGGCGGAACGGGGCGCACGCCGGTGCACTTGCTGGACTTCACCGCATCCCACAGCTTGCGCGTCAGCGCGAAGGTCGGCACGCCGCCGAGCTCGTGGCGGACTTCCGGATAGAGATTCGAGCGATCCTCGAGTTCGTACTCGATCATCCACCGCCTCCAGCCGTTCGGGCTCTCGGCGACGATCCAAACCTCATCGGCGCCCTGAAACTCGATGTGATCTTCCATCTTGGCGGCGAAAAGCTGCGCGCCGACGCGCAGGCCGCGCTTGATCGTCAGGGTGTGGAGGCTCATGCCGAGCTTGGGGCTCACCGAGCGGCTGGTGACGATGCCGGCGATGACGCCGTTGATCGCCCCGACCAGCACGAATTCGTTGGCGGTGCGGTAGCGGTACCAGCCGAGCAGCTCCTCGTACATGCGCGTCGCGACGATGTCGTAATAGTCGGCCGGAACGCCGATCAACGGATAGACCGTGCCGAGCAGAACGCCGACTTCCTCGCGCTTGGCCTCGCGCACCACCATCACCTCGCCATCGGCGAGGGTGATCATCTTGGCCGGATAAGGCGTGATCGGGAGCGCGGGCGGCCGCAGTTTGCTTTCAATTGCGTCGATGGCCATGAGAGGAACCTTTTCTTAGAATGAGGGGCCGTCCGCCCCATTGGTCGACGGCGCGTCGCGGCGAGCGTTTTGCGCTGGCGGCGCGCCGACAATTCAAATCGTCACTTCTTGCGCGCTTCGGCGTGCAGCTTCGGGTTGGCCGCGCCGGCGATATCGCCGAACTTGGTGAGAGAGGCCTTCGCTTTCTTCGCCATCAGCTTGGCGTGCCGGTCGTCGTCGACGAAGGCGACGATGCGGGAGATGCACGATTCGCCGTCGACGAAGCGCCAGGGGAAGCAGCCGATGGTCGCGCGCTGATTGAGCAGGAGGTCGATGTCGCCGCCGACGCACTCCGCGTGGATCAAGCCGTGATTGAACATCTCGATGTGCATGACCTGGTATTTGTCAGGCGTGAACATCGCTTCGAGCGTCTTGCCGTATTTCTTGACGAAATGCGCGTCGCACTCCTTGGCCTGCACCGGCATCCAATCGCGAATCTTCGTGTTCATCGGATGGTCGGCGCTGCCGCAGTCGACGCCGATCCAGCGCAGCTTCTTCTTCTTCGCCCAGTCGGCGAACTCGCGATCCGGCCCGGGGTGCTTGATCATGTAGCGGATCTCGTCCGCGGTCGGCTGGTCCCAGCCGTAATGGTGGTAGCCGGTGTGGATGATGAGGATGTCGCCCTCCTTCACCTCGACGCGCTCCTCGACCATCTTCGAGGTGTAGATGTCGTAGTCGCCGCAGACGTCGGAGAGGTCGACCACCGCGCCCTCGTGCATGAGGAAGTCGAGCTCGAGGCTGGCGATGTCCTTGCCCGGCGTATAGAAATGAATCTCGCCGTCGAGATGGGTGCCGACATGGTTCGAGTGGGTGACCACCTGGCCGTTGGCGCCGTTGGGGGCGAGCCGCTTGAAGTATTGAACCTGGAGCGGAATGTAGGTCGGCCAGGGCGGCGTGCCGACGCCGAGCGGAATCGTCAGATCGATAGGTTTCATGGATCGCTCCTCGATGAAGCTGGCGCCGCGCCGTAGGCCTCGGCGAAGGCGAGGACGGCGTCGCGGAAACAATTCCGCGGCGGCTTGACGAGCCCGGCGCCGACCATGCCGACGCCTGGCTCCTTGTGGGCGATGCCGGTGTTGACCACCGGCAGGATGCCGGTCTCGACCACCTTGCGAACGTCGATGCCGGTCGGCGAGCCGCGGAAGTCGAGCGCCGGGATCTGATAGGCGGCGTTTTCCGCCAGGGTGATCTCGTACATGCGGGTGGTGTAGGCGATGGCGTCCTGGGGGGAGCCGCCGACGAACTTCACGATCGCCGGCGCGGCCGCCATGCAGAAGCCGCCGATGCCCGCCGTTTCGGTGATGACGGAATCGCCAATGTCGGGCGCGGCGTTCGCGGCGGAATAGCCCGGCAGATAGAGGCCTTCCACCATCGACGCCGGCCCGGTGAACCAGCGGTCGCCGAGGCCGGCGATCTGGATGCCGAAGTCAGTCCCATTACGGGCCATCGCGACGATCATCGAGCTGCCCTTGACGCCGCGGGCGGCGTCGAGCGCGCATTTGCACGACGGCATCGACAGGTTGAGGAAGAAGTGGTCGTTGGCGTTGAGGAAGTTCAGGATGCGCACAATCCTCTCGACCGGTTCGCCGAGCTGGACGAGAATGGGCGCGATTTCGCGGATGATCAGCGAGGTGGCGGCGCGGTTGCGGTTGTGGCCCTCATCGCCCATCTGCAGCGCCTGGGCGATGACGCTCTTCATATCGATCGGACCGTGCAGCTTCAGCGCCTTCTTCATGACGGGGTAAAGTTCCGTCTCGATCCAGCGCAGGCGCGCGATCACCTCGTCGGAGAAGGCGCCGTAGCGCAAGACCTTGCCGAGCCCCTCGTTGACGGTGGCATAGGCGCGGTTGCCGAAGGCGGCGTTCTCGAAGATCCACACCGGCATCTTGGCGGTGACGATGCCCGCCATCGGGCCAACGGCGCCGTGGGCGTGGCAGGGCTCGAAAGAGATACGGCCCGAGCCGGCCAAGGCTTCCGCCTCGGCGCGGTCTTTCGCCAGGCCCTCGTAAATGAGCCCGCCGATCACCCCGCCCTTCATCGGACCGCACATGCGCTCCCAGGTCACCGGCGGTCCGGAGTGGAGAACGGTGGTCGGCGTCATGCCGGGGATGACCTCACCGGCGATTCCGATGTCGATCAGCGTCGGCTTGGCGGCGAGCAGGATCTCGACGGCCTTCTTGTTGGCCGCATCGACGTCGGTTCCGCCGTTGGCGATGCGGTCGAGCGCGTCGAGCGCGACGGCGTCGCCGCCGGCGGGCGGCCGCCAGTCCACTTGCGCGACCTCGGCGCCGATGGCGGCGAGGTTGTCGGCGAACGAGGCGAGCCCGAGGTTGACGACCGACAGCCGGCTCTTGAACAGCGCCGTCACGGGCTCGACGCGGGATGGCTCAGTCATCGCGCGCCTGCCTTTCCGCGCGTCCCGATGCGCTCGAGAATCCTGGTCGCCAGCGCGCAGGCCTGATGGTTCGAGGGCATGACGACGCATCCCGCCGCCTCGAGCTTCGCCTTCTGCAGCGCGAAGTTCTGCGGGTCGCCGGCAGTGCCGGTGATCGACGCCAGAACCGGCAGATAGCCGCCGCGCTTCCGCGCCGCCGCGCGCATCGCTTCGACCGCCGGCGCGATCGCGCCCGCCGGATCCTCGTGCGAGCCGTAGCCGATGACGACATCGACCACGACCACCGCGATCTCGCCGTCGTCCCGCTCGGCCATCATGCGCTCGACGCGCGGGCTGGGATCGATCATCGGATGCGGGCGGCCGACGGTGAAGGCGTCGTCGCCGAGATCGACCACGGTGTGGCCGACCGAGCGGCGCGGATCGGCGAGCACGAACTTGGGATCGGTCTGGTTGTTGGAATGGACGGCGCCGGTGGCGCGGTGCGCAACGATCCAGGCCTCGTCGGCGAGCGTGCCGCCGGTGAAATAGCCGCGCAGGTAGCGCTGCTTCGGCGCGATGGCGCGCGTCTCGCGCTTGACGATCGCCTCGATCTCGGCGTCGGACGCGGCGAAGGCGCGCGGCGCGTAGCGCTTGCCCTTGGCGAGAGCGACCGCCATCGCCGCCGTCTCTTCGAGGTTGCCGGCGAAGCGGACGACCGAGCCGGCGCGGCGCGCCTCTGGCGTCGCGCCGACGAAGAACGCGACCGCGGGTTTGCCCGCGCGCTCGAGCGCTGCGACCACCTGCTCGGCGACCGCCTTCGCCGGCGGCTTGGAGATGATGACGATGACCTTGGTGTCGTCGTCGCCGGCGAGCGCTTCGATTCCCATCAGCGTCGTCGCGCCGCCCACCCGTTCGTTCTTGAGGTCGCGCCCGCCGGCGCCGATCGCCTGGCTGACGCCCGACCCGGCGCGATCGATGAGGCAGGTGACCTCCTGGATGCCGGTGCCCGAGGCGCCGATGACGCCGACCGGGCCGCGCCTGACGACATTGGCGAAACAGAGCGGCATGCCGTTGATGATGGCGGTGCCGCAGTCCGGCCCCATCATCAGCAGGCCCTTGCGCCGGCTCAACGCCTTGAGGGCGATCTCGTCCTCGAGGGCGACGTTGTCGGAGAACAGCATGACGTGCAGGCCGTTCTCCAGCGCCTTGCGGGCTTCGCGCGCCGCGTAGGCCGAGATTGGCGTCGGGCTGAGCCCGGAGAGCGGAAGCAAGGCTGGTCGGCGCGGCATGCGCCGCGTCGCCTGACGTCGCTTTCGCTTTGCGGCTCAGCGCCCGCTTGGCCGCGGCGCGGGCGGCTTCGGCGCTTTCGACCGAGTTGCAATCGACGGCGATGACGAGATCGTTGGGGGCCGCTTCGGCCAGCGCGGCTGAGTCGAAGCCGAGCGACCGCAGCAGATCGAGGTTCATCTCCGTGCCCATGGCGACAGTGGCGTCATGCACGCCGGAGGTCTTCTTCACCTCCTGGCTCGTCAGCATGAGCAGGGCGGAGTCGTAATAGGACTCTTTCTCGACGAAGACTGTCTTCACATTCGTGACTCGCCGCTTGCCGTTGGCGGCCCCGCTCAGCGGGAGGCTGACGCCTCGATCGCTGTCCTCCAGGAATCGTCGTATACAAGACCGTATACGTCGACAATGCGGTGCGCTGACGCAGGATCGCCGCGACCGCAGGACGGCTGCGGCCGATCGTTTCGCGGCGCTGCGCCAGGATTCGATCGCAGAGGCCTGTCGACGCCGTTGGTGATGGGCGTTGTCGGCGAAAAGCGAACGCGCCGACGGGCGGCTGCGGTTCGCCCCGCCGACCAACAGTTCGCAGTTCTGGGGAAACGCATCAGCGCCGTGAGCCTCGGACGCCCTCACCGGCGTCGACGGGCGCGCCCCGGCGCGCGCGAGCGCCGGCGTCGCCAATTCCGTCTGCGTGGCCTTCGATTACGGCTTCTTGGGCGGCGCGGTCACCGACTGCGGCCCTTTGACTTGCGACAGCTTATACGCCGAGGCGTGAGCTTTCGGCTTTTCGGCCTTCGGCTTCTTGGCCTCCTTGTTGCTCCTGAGCTGACCTTTGGCCATTGCAACCTCCCACGACTTTCCAGCTTTCGCGACCTCAGGCGCGATCTTGCCATCGACTCTCGCGGTCGACCAGCGAATGCGGCATGAAAGATCGCGACCGCCTCACGTGCATTGCTCGCGGTCAAATCCAGGACGCGAACCCGTGCGGCCGCGCGCGGCGAACCGCTTCGTCGCAGGTGAGCGAAGTCCGCGCGTCGGCGGCGACACATTGTCGCTGCAAACAGAAATCGGCTTGGCGTTTGGCTCGCCTATCGGCTTGCACGTCCGAACGTCAGGCGAGAGTGAATTCATTAATGCGATCCGTCTTCTAACCCTGGTTTGCAGAGCGCAGGCGGAAGGCGGCTGGGTCGAATGGCGCGCTGAATTGATCTGGGTCCAACGCCCCGCTCGGCCCGACGCTACGTTTGACAACCTCGGCTGGAATTCATAACGCGCGTTTGAGCAAATCAAAGGGGACGCTGTGGCTCGACCGCGCCTATGCCGCCGCGTCGACGGCATGCCGAAGACCACCTACTTCAAGCCGCGCGCCATTCCCTCGCGAGAATTGAGCGAGGCCTGCCTGTCCGTCGAAGGATTTGAAGCGATACGACTGGCGGACCTCGAGGAACTGACGATGGAAAACGCCGCGTCGCGCATGGGCGTCTCGCGCCACACCTTCGGCCGCATCCTGGCGGAGGCGCGCAAGGCCGTCGCCGACGCCCTGGTTCATGGCCGCGCCTTGCGCATCGCAGGCGGCGATTACGAGTTGAAATCCTCTGCTGTCGCCGACGGATAAACCGAAAACAGCTGAACATCCACTCTGCCGAAACGAGGCGAAGGCGGCAAACCGCTTGCCGCGGCGCCAAGGGATCAGAAAAGGAACGGACAGATGACTTCCACCGATCAACCATTTTCCGTGCTCGACGAGTCGGTTCTGGCGGCCATGGAGGTTCGCCACGACCCTTACGATTACGCCTTTGTCGAGAACGTGATGCCGGCTACCATGAAGGAGGAGATTCTCGCCGACGCGCCGGTCATTCCCCATCGCGGCACCTATGGCGTTCCCAACCTTCGCTACGGCCCCAAATTCGACGCGGTGCTCAAGGACCTCTTGAACCCGCGCTTTCGTAAACTGGTCGAGCAGAAGTTCGGCGTCGATCTGAGCAAGGGGCACCCCACCATGGTCATGATGGGAAGCACCACGGGACACTACAACGAGGGCTACGCCCACCCCGATTCGAAGCACAAGCTGTTCACCGTCCTGCTCGGCTTCACGCGCGAGTATCCATACGAACGCGGCCGCCTGCGGATCCTGCGCAGCAACGACCGCGAGGACTACGCCTTCGAGTACCCGCCGGAATACGGCAAGATGTGCTTGTTCAAGGTCTCCGATAAATCCTGGCATGGCTTCCTGCCGCAGAAGAGCGAACGCAAGAGCCTTCAGTTCTGCTGGGTCGATTCACAGGCCTACGCGCGCGAGACCTACATGCGGCACGCGCTGAGCGCCTGGGCCAAGGCGACGCCCGGCTTCAACAAGCTGCTCGAATATATCCCGCGCGACTGGAAGAAAGTGCTGACGCGCCACTGATCGCCGGAAGGCGGCGGATGCGGCGATCGATGCGCTACGTGTCGCCGCCTTCGCCGCTGCTCCGCCTTCACGAGATGCGCCCTTTATCGCCGCAGACGCAGCCTCTGTTCCGGCACCGTAGCTGGCGACATTTGCCCTTTGCCTGACGTCGCAAGAGGTTCCGCCGTTTCTGGCTGGAAAGCGCGGCCATGCCTCTTTGTCGATGTGCGAACGCCGGCGGAATTGGCGTCGACGGGCTTGACGACGATGGTCGACGCCAACGCGCCGACGTTGTCGCTTTGCGGCGCCGACGCCAAACCGCAACCGAGGCGAGAAGCATCGCCCTCAATGGAAGACGACGTTGAGGGTCTGCGCTGAGCCGCTGCGAGCGAAACCGGGCGATCGGGTCGAGACTACCGATATCCTGGCGGCGCTCCGCCCGATCTGGCAGACGAAGCCCGAGACGGCCTCAAGGATTCGCGCGCGGGTCGAGCACGCTCTCAACGCCGCCAAGGCCAAAGCCATAGGGTCGGCGAGAGCCCGGCAGCGTGGCGTGGGCGCCTTGAGAACCTACTTCCGAGGCAACCCGCCTCACCCGCGGCCACCGCGCGGCGAAGCCGTTCGGATCAAACGGTCGCCCGGGCGCGCATAGCGCCAAGAGGCGGCGCCGATTCGTAGATTCAAGGCAACGCCGTCAAATCGGCTCGTCAATCTGGCGATGCGATCCGACGAGGCGGGACCGTTACCGGCCTGCTATCCGGTTCACGCCGAGTAGGCGAAGCGATATCGCAGATACCAGCGACATTTCTACTCGGTCCTTTCATCTCGGCGATATCTCCACTATGGATTCGACGTGAGCCTGATTCCATCGACAGGCGCTCGACGCGTTTGGTGACGTTCAGCGTTGGTCGCGGTTCGAGTCGGAACGTCGAAGCGTTCTGCGCGGCCGAATGGGATGTTGCGGAAGGGTCGTCTTCTCGTGCTCGCGATGATCGTTGACGACAGTCGAAGCAGCCTGCTGCATCTGCAACAGCTTACCGAACGTGATTCGGACGTGCGCGCAATGGCGTTTCTCGATCCAGAAGCCGCGCTCGACGCGGCGTTGAAACACAGATTTGACATGGTGATCGTCGATCACATCATGCCAAAAGTCGATGGAATCACATTCATCCGCCGGATGCGGGCGACGGAGGGCCATGGTCAAATCCCCATGGTCATGCTGACCGCGACGACCGAGGACGCCGTCCGGCTTGCGGCGCTCGAAGCGGGCGCCACGGACTTCCTGAGCAAGTCACAGAGCCCAGTGGAGCTCAAAGTCAGGCTGCGCAACCTGATCAAGCTCTCCGATGCGCTGCGCAAGCTCGACGATCACGTGGCGGAACAAGCCCGTGAGATCGAGAAGGCGACGCAGGCCCTCCTCGCGCGCGAAGAGGAGATGGTGTTCCGCCTGTCGAAGGCGCTCGAATACCGCGACAACGACACCAACGATCATACGTTCCGGGTGGCGAAGTTCAGCCGCATGATCGCCGCGCGGCTGGGGCTTTCGCGGCAGGAATGCGACAGCATCTATCTCGCTTCGCCGCTTCACGACATCGGAAAGGTGGCGATCCCCGACGGGATCCTGTTGAAACCGGGCCGTCTCGACGACGACGAACGGGCGATCGTCGAGACCCACGCCGAGATCGGCGAGCGAATCCTTCGCGGCAGCGCGTCGGATCTGATCAAGTTGGCGGCGCAAATCGCCGGGGGCCATCACGAGCGATGGGACGGCAAAGGATATCCGAGGGGACTTTCGGGCGAGACCATTCCGCTCGCCGCGCGCATCGTCGCGATCGCCGACGTCTTCGACGCGCTGACGACCGAGCGGCCGTACAAGAAGGCGCTTCCGGTCGCCAGCGCGCTGGCGATTCTCGAAGCCGAACGCGGCAGCCACTTCGATCCGGCGTGCCTCGACGCATTCCTTTCCGGCTACGCGGAGACGGACCGGTTCGACGCTTCAGCCGGGTCGAGCGAGGCCGCTTCCGACGTGACGGTGGGCGATGCGCATGAAAGCTAGCCGACGCCACAGCCGGCCGCCCGATCGCCGCGCCACGCCTCCGACCGCGATCGGCGCGCGATGACCGCGCATATCATCGCCGTCGCAAACCGCAAGGGCGGCGTCGGCAAGACGACGACCGCCGTCAATCTGGCGTCCGAATTGGCCAGCCGAGGGCGCTGCGTGCTGGTCGTCGACCTCGATCCGCAGGGCCACGCCGGGTTGGGTCTGGACGTCGTCGCCTCGCGCTCGGAAGCGACTGTCCACCAAGTTTTCGGCGAGCGTCGGGTCGATCTGGCGTCAGCGGTGAAGAAGAGCTGCGTGACCGGCGTCGATGTCCTGCCCGCCAAGCACGATTTCGACGTGCATGGCGCCGTCAACGATCCGCTCAGCCTGGCAAGAGGGCTCGCGGCCTTCGAAGATCGCTACGACGAGATCGTCATCGACACATCGCCATCGATCGACGTCACCACCGTGGCGGCGCTGAGTGCCGCGCAATACGTACTGATTCCGACCCAACTCCAGCATCTCGCCTACGACGGCGTCGTCCGCTTCTCCAACGTCCTGTTCAAAGTCGCGTCGATGGTCAATCGGCGCTTCACCGACTTGGCGATCGTCCCGGTTCAAATCGACGTTCGCACGAACTTGCAACGCATCGTACTGGCGAAGCTGCTGAAGGAATTCGGCCCCAAGCGCATCCTGCGCGGCATCAGGACCGATATCGCGCTCGCCGAAGCCTTCGGCTCGCGGAAGCCTGTGCGCCTTTATCGTCCGCACTCGCGCGCGGCGACGGACTACGCCTTGCTCGCTGAGGATATTCTGTCGTTGTGGATAGCCGACCGACGGCGCCCCGACCCGCTGACCGGCGCGCTCGACCCTGCGGCGGCGCGCCGACCGCTCGAGGAAAGCCAGGTCTAGGCGACAGCGGCGATCGGCTCGTCGCCCGCGTACCGGCGCGGACCAGCGTCAGGGCGTCGGCGGGTCGCATCGGACGCCGCATCGCCGAGAAACGCCTCATGGAGTTCGCGTTCGCTCGCCATCGTGTAGGCGCTACGCAGCAGCCCATCGAGCATATCGTCGCAGCCGGCCGACCATTCATCGGCGTCGCCGATTCCGGCCGCCAACGAATCGATGTCGGCGATTGCGTTATGCAGCGACATGCCGATGTCGTCGCGATCGCCGGCCAGACGGCGGGCCGCGTCGCCCAACAAGGCCCCGACCGTGGCCGTCTCCCGCTCGAGCCGCGTCAACGCGTCGGTCATCGCTTTTCCATTCGCCTTGAACGACTCGATTGCGCCGAGCATACGCTCGTCGAGGGCGTTCAGGTGATCGGCGCCACGCGCCCTGCCCCGCTCCGCGAACCGTTCGACGAAGGCGGCGACTTCGCGCAGCGTGGCCGGCAGTTCCTCGACGCCCTCGACGATCTTCGCCGCGTAGCTGCGCAATTCCTGCGCAATGACGCTCAGGCCTTTTCCACGGTCGCCGAGACGGCTCGATTTCAGCAGCGCGTTGGTGCCGATCATCGTCACGTCGATGATGATCTCGGACAGGTTCGCGGTGCGTTGGTCGAGATCCGCCATAGTTGCGCTGACGGTCGCGGCGGCGCCGTCGACAACGGCGCGCGCCTGGCGACATTCTTTCATGATGGCGCGCGCCGCCTCCAGCCTGTGCTCGAGCTTCTCGAGAAAGGAATCGCCGCCTCCGCCGCCCGACCCGAACAATGCGCGGTCCCGGGTTGCGAGCTCGTCGGAATCGGCAAGCAGCCCTTGCAGCGCCGCCGCAGTCGTGTCCATCTCACTGGTGAAGTCGCCGAGCGCCGCGCCGAGTTGACGCGATTGCAGGCGGCAGATCCCGGCGACCGTCGCGTTTCTCGCGTCGCGCTCGAGGGTCGCGCTGAGCGCGGCCCAGGCGTCGTCCGCCACTCCGACCTCCAGCCCATCCGCGGCCAGATGCAGCGCCCGGCGCACGTGTTCGATTCGCTGGCAGGTGCTGTCGCCGACCTGCAGCGCCACCACGCATTGACCGATCTGGGCGCCGACGCGCTGCGAGCGCGCGCCGATTTCCGACAGGGCCTCGGCGGTTTCCCGCCGTCGATCCCCCACCGCCGCGACGCTGGCGGCGATCTCGGCGGCGATCGACAACAAGCGCGCCTGATGGCTCTCCTGAAAGCGCTTCTGCGCTTCGCTGGAGGCGTGCAGCAGGTCATAGAGCTTGCCGTGAGTGAGCCGGTACTGGTTGAGCGCCTGCTGAGCGCGCTCGGCAAGCTGATGCAGCCCTTCGACGAAGCCGCGCGTGTCCTCGCCCAGGTCGCTCAGCGACGCCGCCTCGATCTTGACGTTGAACACCAGCATGGAGATCGTTCGTCCGCTCTCCGACAGATTGGCGATCCGTTCCGCGATCGCCCGGTTCAGCGCGACGAGGTCCGCGAGCGCCTGACTTTCCCCTGACAAGTCTTTGGCGGTCGCCTCGATCTGATCGGAGACCGTCTGCAAATCGAGGCCGGCGGCGCGCAGTTCGTCGCTTTCGAGCGATTGCGACAGTTCCCGGAACAGCCCCGACAGATCGCTCAATACGGGAATGGCGTCGCCGAGTCGCGCGCCAACGTCGAGGCAACTTCGTTCGCACGGCGCAAACGTCCGACTGACGGCGTCCGCGGTTTGCCGCAGAGCCGCCGCCGCCGACCCCCGCTCCGTCGCGACGATCGTCCCTTTCGGTTCAGCCATTCTCAGGCTCCGACCCGCAACTGCTGGATCTCGACCGGAATCGCCGACAGCGGCACGATCTTGTCGGCGGCGCCCAAGGCGATCGCCTCCTTCGGCATGCCGAAGACGACGCAGGTCTCCTCGTTCTGCGCCAGCGTCGTCGCGCCTGCCCTTTTCATCTCGAGAAGCCCGCGCGCGCCGTCGTCGCCCATGCCGGTCATGATCACGCCAAGCGCGTTCGCCCCCGCATATTGCGCCGCCGAGCGAAACAGAACGTCGACCGAGGGCCGGTGGCGCGACACCAGCGGGCCGTCCTTGATCGCGACATGGTAGCGCGCGCCGCTTCGCTGCAGCAGCATATGCCGGTTGCCCGGCGCAATGAGAACGCGGCCGGCGATCACCTGGTCGCCATCTTCCGCCTCCTTCACGTCGACCTGGCAGAGCCCGTTCAACCGCATGGCGAAGGCCGCGGTGAAGCGCTCGGGCATGTGCTGGACAATGACGATGCCGGGGCTGTTGGGCGCGAGCGCCGTCAGGACTTCGCGCAACGACTCGGTCCCGCCGGTTGACGCGCCGATGCAGACGACCTGATCCGTCGTGCGGGTCAGTGCGCGCGCGGGCGCCGGCGGCGGCATGATGACGTCGGCGGTCAGTTTCTTCTGAACCATATGGGACGTCGCCACACGAGAGCCCCTGAACGTCACCTTCGCGGCCGCCCGGATGGAGTCCCAGATACGCACCTGCGATTCGTTGAGGAACTGCTTGGTGTCGATCCGCGGCTTGAGGATGACGTCGACGGCGCCGGCGTCGAGCGCCTCCAGCAGCGTTTCCGAACCGGTCTCGAGCAGCGTCGAGCAGAGGACCGTCGGGATGGGTCGCTGGGCCATGATCTTGCGCAGAAAGGTGATGCCGTCCATGCGCGGCATCTCGACGTCGAGAACGAGGACGTTGGGCACCTCCTCATTGATGCGTTGCGCCGCGATGAACGGGTCGCCTGCCGTCGCCATGACTTCCATGTCCGGAGCGGCGTCGATGATCGAGCACAGCGTCTGGCGCACCGAGGCCGAATCGTCGACGACCAGGACGCGAATCTTGCGGTTCGTGGCGTTCATACCGTCCTCTCAAGCCGCGCGACGAAAGACGGTCGGAGCCATCTGCCGCATTGTGCTCAGCTCGGCGCCAGCGAGCGACTCCGAATGTCCGAGGATCAAGAAGCCGCCTTTGCGCAAATGATTGCAGAGGCGCTTCAGCACGGCGTTCTGCGTCGCCTTGGCGAAGTAGATGAGAATGTTACGGCAGAAGATGACGTCGAAGTCGCGGTCGACTCGATACGTCGGCTCCATGAGGTTGAGGCATTCAAAGCGAACCGCGCGCCGCAATTCGGGAACGATCCGCACTTCCTGGCGCCTCGCATCGATCGCGCGCATCACGTAACGCTCGCGCAACGGCGGCGGCACGGGGTCAATCATCGCCGTAGGATAGACGGCGTGCTGCGCCTGGGCGATGACCTCGGTGCTGATGTCGGTGCCCAGCACGGAGAAGCGACGCGCGTCGAGTCCGAGCGCTTCAGCCGCCACCATGGCGATGGTGTACGCCTCGGCGCCGATCGACGCGGCGGCGCTCCAGAATTTGTACGGCGCATTGGCGCCGTTCCGCAGGCTCGCCAACAACGGCAGGGCCCTTTCCCGTAGAAAGTCGAAGTGGTCTGGTTCGCGAAAGAAGTCGGTCTTGTTGGTCGTCACGCAATCGATGAGGTGGCTGAGCTCGTCATTCAGCTGGCCGCCTTCAAAGATCGCGTGACCGTAATCTTCGAGCCTCGTGAGGCCAAGAGCGCGAATCCGCTTGCGCAATCGGCCTTCGACCATCGTCCGCTTCGCCGGCGGCAGGCGAATGCCGGAGTGTTCCTCGACAAGCCACGAAATCCTGGCGAAATGCCTTTCCTGAAGCTGATCAGACATGGCGGCACGCAACCCTTTACGCTACGACGCAATAACAACAACCACACGGCCGACGCGCTCTACGCGGCTGACGCGATGAGCGGCGCGTCGCTTCCGAGCAACCGTTCGAGTTCGAGGACGATGACGAAGGCCGCGCCATGGCGGCCGATGCCGACGATGTAGTCCGCCCGCCAGCGGCTGCCGATCGCCGGCGGCGGTTCGAATGCGCCGCCGCCGAGATCGGTCACTTCGAATACGCAATCGGCGACCAGACCGACGCGCGATTTCTGTCCTTCGATCAAAGTGTCGGCGACGATGACCCGCGTTCGGTTGGTCGCCTCGACCCGAGCCAGGCCGAACTTGGCGCGCAGGTCGATCAGCAGCATTCCGACCCCGCGCACGTCCATGAGCCCGATCACATAGTCGGGCGCATGGGGTATGCGCGACACTGCCTTAAGGTCGAGGATTTCCTGTACTTGCTCAACCGGCAGGGCGAAGCGCTCCTTGTCGACCCCGAACGTGAGATATTGGATCGCTTGCGCCATGTTTCATTCCCATTCCGGCGTCGTCAGGAATCCTTGCGACACGTTTTCGTCAGGCGCGCTTGAAATGCGCGTCCGTCTCGTCCTCGCCAGGGTGCAGGTCGAGCGCGAAGCCCTTGCCCCCGGCGGACGCCTTCTGTTTGGGCGCCGCAGCCTTCGCCGCCGGATGAGCGACGGCGGCCTTCATCGTCGCGACCTTGGCCTTGAGTTTGCCGACCGCGCCGTCGATCGCGTGCACGGACGAGCCGGCCCCGTCGATGTTGAAATAGGCGATCGTCGCCTGCAACTGCTCGGCCTGCGAGGTCAGTTCCTCCGAGGTCGACGACACCTGTTCCGAGGCTGCGGCGTTCTGTTGCGTCACCTGGTCGAGCTGCTGGATCGCCTGATTGATCTGCGAGGAGCCGACGTCCTGTTCGCGGCAGGCGGCGGTGATTTCCTCCACCAACTCCGCCGTGCGCTTGATGTCGGGCACCAGGCGGGTCAGCATCTCGCCGGCTTCCTGCGCCGATTTCACCGTTTCGGTCGACAGCGTACCGATTTCCGCCGCGGCGGCCTGGCTGCGTTCGGCGAGCTTGCGAACCTCCGAGGCGACGACTGCGAAGCCGCGGCCGTGCTCGCCGGCGCGCGCCGCCTCGACCGCTGCATTGAGCGCGAGCAGATCGGTTTGCCGGGCGATTTCCTGAACGATGGTGATCTTCTCGGCGATCGTCTCCATCGCCTTGACGGCGCGCGCCACCGCGGCGCCGCTCGCCTCGGCGTCGAGCGACGACTGGCGCGCGATCTTCTCGGTCTGGGCGGCGTTGTCGGCGTTCTGCTTCACGTTGGAGGCCATTTCCTCCATCGACGAGGAGGCTTCCTCCGTGGACGAGGCCTGTTCGGTCGCGCCCTGTGACAGTTGCTCGGCGCTGGCCGACAGTTCCTGGCTGCCGGACGACACGTTCTGAGCCGCCGCGATCGCCTCGGTCACGACCTTGCGAAGTTTCTCCAACATCTGTTCGAGGGCGATGCCGAGTCGATCCTTGTCGGACGAGCGCTTGGCCTCGATCGTCAGATCGCCAGCGGCGATCGCATCGGCGATCGTCGCCGTTGCGTTGAGATTCGTCGTCATCTTGTTGAGCGACTTCACCAGATCGCCGACCTCGTCGTTGCTGGAGATTTCGATCTTGTGGCTGAGATCGCCGATCGCCACCGCGTCCGCCAAGCTCACTGCGCGGCTCAAGCCACGGCTGATGCTAAGCGAGATCCAGAACGCCGAGCCGATCGCGATCAGAAGCGATGCGATCATCGTAGCGGTCAAGATGAGCTCGGCGTCGTTGGCGTCCTGGGCGGCCTGTGTCGCCGCCTCGCCCATCAGTTTTTTGACCAGGCCGAGGTAATCGCCAAGGGCGGCCGTCGTCTCGGCGACGGCGGCGCGTCCATCCGTCGCCGACAGCTTCGCGGCCTTTATGTTGCCGGCTTCGCGCGCGATTTCGGATGCGTGCGCCAGCGCCTTGATGAAGCGGTCGGTTTGCGCTGTCACCTCGTCGACCGACACCCCGACTGCCGACGCTTGCGGCGCTGCCTGTAAGACCGTCTTGGCGAGCACGTCGTTCTTCTCGGAGAGGTCCTTGACGAAACCGGCCAGTTCGTCCTCGCTCGACGCTGAAATGGCCTCATACAACATCCTCAGCGCACGCGCGCCTTCGACTCTGACCGTTTGCAGCGCGAACAGCGCCCGTCCACTCTCGACGGAGGCAGGCGCGCGATTGACCGAGGCGAGGGTGGCGTCGAGCGCGTCGTTGAATCCCTTGGTCGCCGCGACGCCTTCGCCGCTCCAGAACGCGGCGGCGCGATTTGACGAATTGAGCTCGGCGAGTTTGACGGTGTTGTCTTCAATCGCATTCATCTTTTCATACGCAGCCGAGAATTTCCCGAGCAACACCTTGCCGGCTTCGTTCGTGGCGCTCAGCACCTCAGCGTTCAGCCGCAATGCGTTCTCGCGCTGGTTCTTGATTTCGGCCGCATACTTGGCGATGTCGGCGCCGCTCGAGGCGATAATCAGGTCCTTTTCGGCCCGCGTTTGATAGAGGAGCGAGGTCTGCATTTCGGCCGCCTTATCGCCCCGACCCGCCCTAGCGACAAGGTCGGCGCTAGTCGCCGCCAGTTGATTGAGCTTGATGTACGCCACCCCGCCCGTGATCAGGGAAAGAATGATGACGGCGCCGAAGGCGCCCGCCAGCTTTGCCTTGACCGAGAATCGCATTGGTTGGTCCCCTCTATCTCAATTCAAAATCTGCTTCATGTTCGGGACGATGATGAATTCGTCCTTCCATTTGGCGATCGCCGCGATGAATTCCGGTCGCCAGCGCATGCCGATCGGCGGCGCTTTCTGCAGCGTCGATGTATCGAGGTCGGTAACCTCGTAGACCTTGTCGGCGACGATGCCGATGGTCGTCGGCTCTCCGGCAAGGTCGATCTCGAGAACGATGAAGCGCGAGTCGGGGGTGATCGACGCCGGCGGCATGCCGAAGCGGACTCTGAGGTCGGCGAGCGGGATCACCTTGCCGCGCACGTTGAGCACGCTCGAAACATAAGGTTGCGCGCCCGGCACCCGGGTGACCGGCACGGGATCTAGAATTTCGCGCACCTGTCGCGCGTCGAGCGCAAACATCTCGCCGGCGAGGCCGAGCATGAGCACCTGACGTGAGGATTCCTCAGCGCTGGCCATCAGGCGAACTCCGCAGTCGACGATTGCATCCGCGTCTCGCGCGCCTGACCCAGAGCGATCAAGTGCGGCACGTCGAGGATGAGCGCGACCGCGCCGTCGCCCAGAATGGTGGCGCCGGAGAAGCTCGGCACGTCGGCGTGAAGTTTGGACAGCGACTTGATCACCGTCTGGTGGCTGCCGATGATCTGGTCGACGACCAGGCCGACGCGCGTGTCGGCCGCCGCAACGATGACGACCTTCTGATGCGCATCGGGGTCGCCGGGCTCGTCGAACAATTCGCGCAGGCGCAGGAATGGCACCAGTTCGCCGCGGATGTTGAGGAAGCTGCGCCCCTTCGAGCGCGTCGAGTCGGCATCGGAAAGCTCGACGCATTCCTCGACCGCAGTCAGTGGGATGGCGTAGCGCGCGTCGGCGACGCGGACCAGCAGACCCTCGATGATCGCCAGCGTCAACGGCAGCCGGAGGGTGATCTCCGTGCCCTCACCGGGGTGTGTGGCTATGTCGATCGAACCGCGCATGCCCTCGATCGTGCGCCTGACGACGTCCAGGCCGACGCCGCGGCCAGACAGCGCAGAGACCTCCTTCGCGGTCGAAAACCCGGGCTGGAAGATCAACTGATGGAGCTCGGCGTCGGACAGCACGGCGCCGGCGGCGATAAGGCCGCTTTCCTCGGCCTTGGCGCGGATGCGCTTGGCGTCGAGGCCGCGTCCGTCGTCGCTGACGCTGATCAGCACTTCGGCGCCGGCGTGACGCGCGACCAGGCTGATATTGCCGGCCGGCGGCTTGCCTGCTGCGAGGCGAGTTTCGGAATCTTCGAGGCCGTGATCGGCTGAGTTGCGAATCACATGCACGAGCGGATCGGCGAGCCGCTCGATCATCGTCTTGTCGAGTTCGGTCTCTTCGCCGGCGGTCGTCAGATCGATCTCTTTGCCGAGATCACGCGACAGATCGTGGACGAGGCGGCGGAAACGCCCGAACAGCGAGCCGATCGGCACCATGCGGATACCCATCATCGCGTCACGCAGCGCCGAGGTCAGACGCTCGATCTCCTCCGCCACGCCCTTGGTGCCGCCCCCGGCCGAGGCGAGCTGAGTCAGCCGCGCCTGTGCGATGACGAGTTCGCCGACGCGATCCATCATTTCATCCAGCCGCTCGGCCGGGACGCGGATGGTCGAGGTCTCGACGCCGCCGGCGCGCTTGGCCGCGGTCTCGGGCGCTCCGCCGGCATGATCGGCGCGCGCCGGCGTCGGGGAGGCCGCCGTTTGCGGAAGCGGGGCGGCGGTCTCCGGCGCTGCGGCCGTCGCCGCGGCAATCGAGGCGTTGGCCTCCGGCGCAGCGACCGCCGCCGCGGCGTCGATGGCCTCGACCTTGAGCTCCATGTCGTCGGCGACGAACATGAAAACGTCGTCGATGGCGCTGCGCGAATGCGCCATGGTGAGGACGGCTTCCCATTCCAGGTAGCAGGCGTCGGGCTCCATATCGGCGAGCGGCGGCACGCGGTCGCAATGGACCGTCACCCGACACTCGCCGAGCCCGCGCAATTCGTCGAGCAGGAGCAGCGGATTGGCGCCGTTGATCAGCACGTCCTTGTTGAAGCGGAAGCTGAGGCGCCAGGTCTCCGACGGCCTAGGCGGCGCGGCCTCGCGCGGCGACGGTGCTTCGAGCGGCGCGCGCGCGTCCGCATCGGCGAACAATCTGCGCAGATCGGCGAGGATGCAGACGCCGATGACGGCGTCGGTCTCTTCTGGCCTTTCGATCTGGGAACGGATGAAGTCCTTGGCGTTGAGCGCGATGGCGATCAGCTCCTGGTCGGGCGCGGCCTCCCCCTTGCGAACCCGATCGAACGCGCTCTCGAATTCATGGGTGAATGCGGCGACCTGCTCGAACCCGAACATCGCGCCCGAGCCCTTGATCGTATGGAGGGCGCGGAACGCCGTGTCGATGAGATCGTGATCGTCGGGCGACTGCTCGAGATCGAGCAACGCCTGTTCGAGTTGCTCGAGGAGTTCCGCGGACTCCTGACGGAAGATGTCGGCGGGATCAGCGTTTTCGTTCATCCCAAAAACTTCTTTGCGGCGGCGAGGAGTTGTTCCTGCCTGAAGGGCTTGGTGATCCAACCGGTGGCGCCGGCGGCCTTGGCCTGCTGCTTCATTCCGTCGTCCGATTCGGTCGTCAGAAACACGATCGGAACGCCGCGATAGGGCGGCAGTTTTCGCACCTCGCGGATGAACTCGAGGCCGTTCATGTTGGGCATGTTGAGATCGGTGACGATCATGGCGACCGCATTGGCCTTGGCCTGGGCCAAGCCGTCGCGACCGTCGCCCGCTTCGATCACCTGATATCCGGCGGCGGTGAGCGTGATCTTGACCATGTGGCGGACGCTCGCCGAGTCATCAACCGCAAGGATCGTCTTCATCGCGCTCACGCCGAAAGTTGGGTCAGGACTTCGGCCAAAGTTGCGGTCGGCCGCTTGGGCGCCGAAAAACCGCAGCGGCGCAGGGTCTCGGCGAGCAGACCCGCTGGCGGCGAAGCCAGCGCGATGGTCTTGCCGCGCTGCGAGGCGAAGCGGTCGGCGGCGACAAGGATCTGGATGAAGGCCACATCCATTTCGCTCGCGCTCGAACAATCGACCGTTACCCGGGAATGGCCGTTCAGAGCCGCAAGCACTTCCAAATGAATCGCCTCAGCGCGAGGCGTCGTCAGACTGCCCGTCAAGGACAGGACGTAAGGCGAATCGACGACCGTCACAAAGAGCCCCCAACGCAAATGATATTAACGTGACGTCAGGTGACACTGGGCGCCGATGGTTAACGATTGATTTACGCTTGCGGCGGGAACTTGCCGCTGAAGCGTTCCTGAGGATCTGCCCGGAAATTCGGGAGTGGGCGGCGGTTTCCACAGTTCGACCGGATTTGTTGGAAGAATTCCAACCCGACCGAAACCGTTTAAGAACCGTTCGACGCGCTGACGCCGCAGGTCTGCGACCGTTTGCCGCATGACGGGCGCCGGTTCGATTCCGCCCCCTGGCGCTAGCCCCCGTCTCAAGGCGTGCTGTACCCCACGCCTCAAAACTATTTCAATGGGTTAAGGCATAGCGCGGCATCGTGGCGGCGAGGCGGCTCCGGCCAATTTGCGGGCGGCGACGCGGATAGGAGGGGTCAAAGTCTTGGCGAGCGAATTCGCTCGCCCTCTGGCGGCGGCGCATCCGCGAGAGACGGAAAACCACCCGACCCAATGGCGAGGCGACGGTGGCGAAGCGACTCTGAATGTCGCGCGCGAAAGTTGGCGGACAATCGCCGTCAGCCCTGTCGCGCGATTCGAATATGCGGCCGCCAACTGGGCTGACGGCTCATGCCGGCGAGCGCGGCGCTCACGCTGCCGCAGCTACGCCACGTTCCGGGACGCGATCGGGCGCTTTTCGTCTTTATGAGAATCGGCCAAGCGACCGGGCGCCGATCGACGTTGCAAGCCTTCGAAGCGAATAATTCCCGCTGGGTTAGGATCTGACGCCGGGCTGCAGCCCGGCTGTTACGGCGCCGCGTAATGTCCGAGAATCCTAATATAGTTCGCACGCGAATAAACACTCTGATCCCGGCTGCGCAGCCAGCTCATCATGCCGCGCATATCGTCAAGCGATGCGATTTCCCGTTCCTCCATCCAAGTACGCAGGCCGTCTACGAGCGTCGACATGTATCCGACGCCGTGGCGCAGCAAAGCCGAAGTCGTCATGACCGCATCGGCGCCGGCCAACAGATATTTCACGACGCCGTCGACATCGGACACCCCGGTCGAAGCGGCCAGCGACGCCTTGGTCCGTCCAGAGAGAATCGCGATCCACAGCATTGGCAGCCGCATTTCTTCAGGCTCGCTGAGATCCAGCCGGTCCGTCAGCTTCATACGCAGCAGATCGATGTCCGGCTCGAGCAGACGATTGAACAGCACGAGCCCAGCCGCTCCGCGCCCCACCAGTTGTTCCGCGAAGTGGCCAATCGAACTCAGGTAGGGCGTCAACTTGACGGCGACGGGGAGCGCCACCGTTCCGCAAACCGCTTCGACAATCTCGCTATATCGCGCTTCGATCACTTGGCCAGACTCGAGCAGATCCGTTGGGACATGATACATGTTCAGTTCCAGCGCCGACGCGCCGGCCTGCTCGATCAGCCTAGCGAAATCCGTCCAACCTGCGCGTGACGATCCGTTCAGACTGGCGATGACGGGAACGCCGACCGCGGCGCGCGCGCGGCGCACAAGGTTCAGATAGCTGTCCGGACCCATGCCGTAGGGATTGGCGATCGCGCCAGAAAAATACGATTGCGCTTCCGGCGAACTTTCCGCGTAGGCGTCGACGCGGCAAGACACCTCGTCAGCTTCCGCCTCGATCTGCTCCTGAAACACCGAAGGCAGCACGATCGCGCCGACGCCGGCGTCCTCGAGACGGCGGATATTGTCTAGCCGGCTGTTCAGCGAGGAGGCCGATGCGATCAAGGGGTTCTTCAGCTTCAGGCCGAGATAATTGGTGGTCAATGCCATAATGAACTCCCGCGATCCGCGTTATTCGCCGGGCGTCGGGATCGCCTCATCCCGACGGCGTGGAGCCTTCATCTCCGGCGAGGGCGGCTGCGCCCCAGCGCCTCGCGCATCCGGATGAAACCGGCTGCCATCGCGGCGCGCGAGCTCCTCATACTCCCGGTATTTTTCCGTGACGGCCGCCTGCGCCATCGCGAGCAGCGCGTCAGCCTCCTCCGGCCGTGACCGCGCCAGCGAACTGTAGCGAAGCTCGTTATAGGCGTACGCCTTCAGCGGAATGCGCGGCCGCGGCGAGTCGAGGATAAAGGGGTTCTCGCCGACCGTGCGCATCACCGGGTTGAAGCGGAACAGCGGCCAATAGCCGCTGGCGGCCGCCAGGTTCTGCTGCTGCATGCCATGCCGCATATCGATCCCGTGCGCGATGCAGTGGCTGTAGGCCAGAATCAGCGACGGACCGGCGTACGCCTCCGCTTCGCGAAACGCCTGCAACGTCTGCTGTGGATTGGCGCCCATCGCCACCTGCGCCACGTAGACGTTGCCGTAGGCGATCGCCTGCATCGCAAGGTCCTTGCGGGCGGTCCGTTTGCCTGAGGAGGCGAACTTTGCCACCGCTCCGAGCGGCGTCGCCTTGGACGCCTGGCCGCCGGTGTTGGAATAGACCTCGGTGTCAAGCACCAGCACATTGACGTCGCGGGCGGTCGCCAGCACGTGATCGAGACCGCCGTAACCGATATCGTAGGCCCATCCGTCGCCGCCGACGATCCAGATGCTCCTGCGCACCAGATGATCGACGACCGACAGCAAATCGAGCGCGTTCGGCTCGTTGATCGCGAGCAGCCGCGTCTTCAATTGCGCGACTCTGATTCGCTGGGCGCGGATATCGGACTCCTTGATCTGCGGCGCCCTGGCGATCGCCTCGGCAAGGTCCCGTCCCACCTTATCCGCGAGACCCGCCAGCAGCGATAAGGCCAGCGCAAGATGTTTGTCGGCCGCGAGCCGAAAGCCGAGCCCGAACTCGGCATTGTCCTCGAACAGCGAATTTGACCATGCCGGCCCCCGCCCCTCGCCGTCTTTCGTCCATGGCGTAACGGGAAGGTTGCCGCCATAGATGGAGGAGCAGCCGGTTGCGTTGGCGATCTGCGCGCGATCGCCGAACAGCTGGCTCAGCAATTTGAGATACGGCGTCTCGCCGCAGCCGCCGCAGGCGCCGGGAAACTCGAACAGCGGCTGCAGGAATTGTACGCCACGGACGTCGCCGAAATCCACCCTCGAGCGATCGTTTACCGGCAGCGTTTCGAAGAAGGCGATGGCGCTGCGCTCCGCCGTCAGCAATCGCGCCTTGTCCGCCATGTTGATGGCTTTCACGTCCGCCTCGCGCGGACTGGTCTCGGGGCACGCCTCGACGCATAGTCCGCAGCCCGTGCAGTCCTCGACATAAAACTGCAGCGTGAAGCGGGCCTCTGGATAGCCGCGGGCGTTGACGGGCGCCGATTTGAATCCGGCCGGCGCCCCGACCAGGCGATCCTCGTGATAATATTTCGCCCGAATGACGCTGTGCGGACAGACGAAGCTGCATTGTCCGCATTGAACGCAAAGGTCTTCGCGCCAGACCGGCACAGTGTCGGAGAGGTTGCGCTTTTCGAACGCGGCGGTGCCTGACGGGAACGTGCCGTCGACCGGTATGGCGCTGACCGGAATCTCGTCGCCCAGTCCGGCGAAAATCCGCGCGGTCACGGTGCGGACGAAATCCGGCGCATTCGCCGGCGCTAGCGCCGGCATGACGATCTGGCTGGTGACGTCCGCCGGAACCGGCGCCTCGCTCAGCCGCGCCAAGGTTCCGTCGACCGCCGCGAAGTTCTTGTCGACAACCGACTGCCCCTTCCGCGCGTATGTCTTGCGGATCGCCTCCTTGATGTAACCGATCGCTTTCTCGCGCGGCAGAACGCCGGAGATGGCGAAGAAGCAGGTTTGCAGAATGGTGTTGGTCCGTGAACCCAGGCCGGCCTCGCGCGCGACGGCGGAGGCGTCGATGACGAACAAGCGTAATTTCTTGTCGATGAACGTCTGCTGCACCGGCCGCGGCAGTCGGTCCCAGATCTCGGCGGCCGAATACGGCGCATTCAGCAGCACCGTCGCGCCCGGTGCGGCGACGCGCAACAGATCCTGCCGCTGCAGCGCCACGAATTGATGGCACGCCACAAACCCCGCCTGGGCGATCAGATACGGCGCCTCAATCGGCTCGGAGCCAAAACGGAGATGCGAGATCGTCTGCGCCCCCGATTTGTGCGAATCGTAGACGAAGTAGCCCTGTGCGTAGAGACCCGCGTCCTCGGCGATGATCTTGACGCTGTTCTTGTTGGCGCCCACGGTTCCATCGGCGCCGAGTCCATAGAACACCGCTCGGGTGACCGTATCCTTCTCAATCTGAAAGCCTTCGTCGATCGCGAGGCTGGTGTGGCTCACGTCGTCGTTGATCCCGAGGGTGAAATTCGCCCTCGGCTTCGCCGCCTTCAGTTCGTCGAACGCGGCCTTGGCCATCGCCGGCGTGAATTCCTTCGACGACAGGCCGTAGCGCCCGCCGATGACGTGCGGCATCGTTGTGCGCTCGCCGCGCGCGACGGCGCCGGCGAGGCTGGTCACGATGTCCTGGAACAAAGGCTCGCCCGCGCCGCCCGGCTCTTTGGTGCGGTCCAAGACCGCGATCCGACGAACCTGCGCGGGCAACGCGGCCAGCAGATGCGCAACCGAGAACGGCCGGAACAGGCGCACTTGCAATACGCCGACTTTCTCGCCGGCAGCCCGCAGAACGACTGCCGCCGCGCGCGCCGTCTCGGCCCCCGAACCCATGAGGATCAGCACCCGATCAGCGTCCGGGGCGCCGTTATACTCGAACAGTCGATATGGCCTGCCGGTTCGGGCGGCGAAGCGCTTCATGGCGCCTTCGACAATTTCGGGCGTCCGCTCATGGTACGGATTGACCGCCTCGCGCGCCTGGAAAAACGTGTCCGGGTTCTGCGCCGTGCCGCGGATGAACGGATGCTCCGGGCTCAGCCCGCGGGCGCGATGAGCGCGCACTAGATCGTCGTCGATCATCGAGCGAATGTCGGCGTCGCTGAGCAAATCCAGCGTGTTCAACTCATGTGAAGTGCGGAAGCCGTCGAAGAAATGCAGGAACGGCACGCGCGATTTCAACGTCGCCATCTGCGCGATCAGCGCGCAATCGTGCGCCTCCTGCACCGACGCGGAACACAGCAGCGCGAACCCGGTGGGCCGGGCAGTCATCACATCCGCATGATCGCCGAAGATCGACAGCGCCGAAGTCGCCAGCGAACGAGAGGCGACATGAAAGACGGTCGCGTTCAACTCCCCTGCGATCTTGAACATGTTTGGCAGCATCAGCATCAGGCCTTGCGACGCGGTGAACGTCGTGGTCAACGCACCAGACTGCAAAGCGCCGTGGAGCGCGCCCGCAGCGCCGCCTTCGGCTTGCATTTCCTGCACGACCGGCACATTGCCCCAGATGTTTTGAACGCCGGCGGACGCCCATTCGTCGGCGATGTCGGCCATCGGCGAAGACGGAGTGATCGGGAAGATCGCGCAGACCTCGTTGACCCGATAGGCGACATGCGCGACGGCGGTGTTTCCGTCCATTGTGGTGCGCGTGCTCATCGGAGGGCTCCCTCGGCGCGCGGCGTCGATACGAACGAAATGGGGCGCGCGACATCAGCGGCCATCTCCATCGCGTGGCACGGGCACTGTTCGACGCACACGGCGCATCCGGTGCACAGATCCATGTCGACGCGGTATCCATGAGTCGGACCGAGCCTGACGATCGCCGTCTCCGGGCACGCGGCGAAACAATTGTCGCATTCGAAGCAATTGCCGCAGGACAGGCATCGTTGCGCCTCGTGGCGCGCCGCCGTCGCGTCGAGTCCGCTCACGACCTCGTCAAATCCGTCGATCCGTTTCGCGGCTTCGTTGGTCCGTTGCGGACTCGGATCGGCGTCGCTGTAGACCGGCGGACGCAACATTTCGAAGGATGCGATCGGCGCCTTCGGCGACGATTGGTAGCGCGCGCCGCGCAACCAGGCGTCGATATTCCGCGCCGCGCGCTTGCCGTGGCCGACGGCGATCGTCACCGACCGTTCGCCGGCGATCGCGTCGCCGCCGGCGAACAACCCGGCATGGCCGGTCATCATGTCGAGGCCGACGGCAATTGTGCCGTCGGCGCCGAACGTGAGTCCAGGCACATTGCGCAGGAAGCCGCTTTCCGTCGTCTGGCCGAGCGCCAACACCACGGCGTCAGCCGACAGCGTCTCGAACTGTCCCGTCGGCCGCGGATGACCGTCGGCGTCGAGCGTCGTCGTCTCGATGGTGAGTTCGGGTCCGACAATCTCCTTGATGGTCGTGAGCCACTTGATTTTGATGCCCTCCTCGACCGCTTCATCGGCCTCGAAGGCGTGCGCCGGCATGTGGGATCGGTCGCGCCGATAAACGATCAGAGCCTCGTCGGCCCCCAGACGCCGCGCCGTCCGGGCCGCGTCCATCGCGGTATTGCCGCCGCCGTAGACGACCACTCGGCGGCCCAGAAGCGGGGGCTCGCTGGCGCCGACGTCATGCAGTAACGAAACCGCGTCGAGCACCCGCACGGCGTCGCGCGCCGGAATCTCGACATGCTTGCCCACATCCGCACCGATCGCGAGGAAGGCGGCGTCGAACCGCCCCGCCGCGATTTCGGGCAGGACGTCGTCAACTTTGTGATTGAGGACGATCTTCACTCCGGCGGCCTCGATCCGCCGAATTTCGCGCTTGAGATCTTCTCTGGGCAGGCGGTAGGCCGGAATGCCGAACTGCATCATGCCGCCGGCTATGGACGCAGCTTCGTGGATTTCGACGGCGTGGCCCAGGCGGGCGAGATGATAGGCGGCCGACAACCCGCTCGGCCCGGCGCCGATCACCAGCACTCGCCGGCCGGTGGTTGCGACCCCTGCCTTGAACGTCCACCGTTCCTGCGTAGCGAGATCGCCGAGAAAGCGCTCGACCGCATGGACGCCGACGGGCGAGTCGAGCGCGCCGCGATTGCAGGCGCTTTCGCACGGATGGTAGCAGACCCGACCGTGCACCGCCGGCATCGGGTTGTCCCGCACCAGCGTCTCCCACGCCTCGCGATACTTCCCCGCTTGGGCAAGCCCCAACCACGCCTGGATGTCCTCGCCTGCGGGGCAGGCGTTGTTGCAGGGTGGCAACAGATCGACATAGACCGGATGGGCGGTGCGCGCCGGTCCGGTTTCGCGCCGGTCGGTCATGTCGACCGGCGGGCTCATGTCGCGGATGCGGTCGTTCATGCCGGCGCCTTTGCGGTTTGGATCATCGCCGCCGCCGCGTGGCTGGCGCTGCCGGTCTCTCGCAGGAAGCAAGCCAGCACGATCGCCAACATGATCCCCGCGACGCCAAAAGAATCGGCGTTCCGGAACACGGTTTCGGTGAGCTTGCCGCCGCCGGCGAGATCATTCAGCAGCCAGCCGTAAGCCGGCGCGAGGAGCACGCTGAGGGTGAAGACCAGGGAGTTGATCGCCCCGGTGGCGCTGCCTTTCACCTTATCGGGATTGACCTCCTTGATGATCGCGTAAGGGATCATCGCGGCGCCGGAGCCAATTCCCAGCAACAGGCCAAGCACGTAGGGCGGCACGGCGCCGGACAGGTAGATGACCGCCGCAGACGCCGCGAGCATGAGCAGGGCGCCGCCGATCAGCACCGGCTTGCGCCGTCCGATCCGCTCGGCGAGGTAGCCCAGAAGCGGGCATCCGATGACCCAGCCGAGCGGGACGATCGTCGCGCGGTCCACGGCTTGCGAATAGCTGACGCCGAGCGTGTCGCGTGGGAACGGAACGCCCCAGATCATGTCGCCGATCGTCGTCGGCAGGAAAAGGAGGCCGGCGCAAAAGCCGCACAGATAAGATTGCGGGTTCGCAAGCACGACCTTGTAGGGTTTGAACATCGATAGCCACGATCCGCCGCCGATTGGCTGCGCGTCATGTCCTGACGGAGTCGCGATCAACACGACGGCCGCGATGGCCAAGAGCGCAAAACCGGCAAAAATCCAGAACTGCTCCCACGTGATCAGGCCATGGATCATCGGACCGACGGCGAATTGTCCCGCCGAGCCGCCGAGCATGCCGAAGCATTGCGTGAACCCCACCGCGGTCGCGAGCCGGGCCGCGGGGAACCCGTGGCTGGCGAGGTAGACCGTCCCGGTGAAGGCAAACGCCGCCCCGCCGCCCTGCAGCAAGCGGCCGGCCGAGCCGAGGCCGAACATGACAGCGCCGACGACGGTGACGACGATCCCAATGGGAATGACGTACTTGGGTCCGAAACGGTCGAGCGCCGCGCCCGCGACGATCGCGGAGCCGGAGTAAGTGTAATAGTACAACCCGAGCAGCAAACTCACGCCGAGGGTCGTCAGTCCGAACGCAGTGCTCAACTCCGGAACCATCACGCCGGGAGCGGAGCGAATCGCGTACTGACCGAAATAAAACAGCAGGCAGAAACCCCAGGCGGCGACGAATCCGATTTGCCCCGTTCGCCTCGACGACGCCAGCGCGGCGATTGTCGGCATGAGCTGGCTCCCCGTACTGTCGCTGATGCGTGGGTGACGGCATCGACGATAGCGGGCGGACGATCGCCGTGGGGAGCCTCGGAAACTACTCAGGGGCGATCGGGAAACGCTCCGCAAAGCTCCGCTGTCCGCCGAATGTCGCCGCGCCGTCGACCGTCGCCCAATCTAACATAGCGGGCAGCTTGGAGGGAACTCATCCCAAGCGCACTTTGACGCGGTGAATCGATCCATCGTCAACAAGCGGCACGCGCAGCGGGCGCTCCGTCAGTTCAGCGCCGTCGACGTTAGCGGAAACGACGCCCCGGTTCACCCCGCCGGGATTTTCCACCAGCACCTTGTATCGCGCCGAGCGGTATTTCACATCCGCCTCGAATTGCCCCCAGGCCTTGGGAACACAGGGATCGATGCGAAGAGAAGCGCCGTGCAGCCTCAGGCCGAGCAGACCCTCCACGCCGGCGCGTTGCAGCCATCCGGCCGAGCCGGTGTACCAGGTCCACCCCCCGCGTCCGACATGTGGCTTGGTCGAATAGATGTCGGCGCAGACGACGTAGGGCTCGACCTTGTAGCGATAGGCGTCGGCGCGGGTTCGCGAATGGTTGATCGGATTGAGCATGGCGAAGAGTTCCGCCGCCTTGTCCCCATCGCCCAGCGCGGCGAACGCCATCACCGACCACGTCGCGGCATGCGTGTATTGGCCGCCGTTTTCGCGAACGCCAGGGGGGTATCCTTTGATGTAACCGGGATCGGTCGCCGTTTTATCGAAGGGCGGGGCGAACAAGAGCGCCAAGCCGTCGTCGCGGTGGATCAACTCGCGATCCAGCGAGGCCATCGCGCGCAGGGCGCGGCCTTGCGTCGCCGCTCCCGACAAGACCGCCCAGGATTGCGCGATGGAATCGATGCGACATTCGTCGCTGCGCGACGAGCCAAGCGGCGTTCCGTCGTCGAAAAAGCCTCTCACATACCAATCGCCGTCCCAAGCTTCGCGCTCGAGCGCGACCTTGAGCGCGTCGGCGTGCATGGTCCAATGTTCCGCGCGGGCGGTCTCGCCGCGCGCGGCTGCGAGCGGCGCAAACGCCGTCAGCGTCGCGTAGAGGAACCAGCCGAGCCAAATGCTTTCGCCTTCGCCCTTTTCGCCGACGCGGTTCATGCCGTCGTTCCAATCGCCTGTGCCGATGAGCGGAAGTCGGTGGCGGCCATCGGCTAGGCTCTGATCGAGTGCGAGCGCGCAATGCTCAAACAGCGTAGCTTGTTTTTGAGAGACTGTCGGCTGAAAGAAATTGTCCGTCTCATTCGCTTCCAATCCTGGTCCTTCGAGGAACGGAAGGGATTCGTCGAGCACGAGCTTGTCTTGCGTGGCCTCGACGTACTGCGCGACGGCGTAGGCGAGCCAAGCGCGGTCGTCGGAGATCCCGGTGCGCACGCCCTTGCCGGAATTTGGCAGCCACCAATGTTGCACGTCGCCCTCGGTGAACTGACGGGCCGCCGCGCGCAACAGATGTTCGCGCGTCAGATCGGGGCGAGCCGCAACCAGCGCCATGCCGTCCTGCAATTGATCGCGGAACCCATAGGCGCCGCTGGCCTGATAGAAGGCCGAGCGCGCCCAGATGCGGCAGGCGAGCGTCTGGTAGAGGAGCCAGCCGTTGAGCATGAGGTCCATCGTCCGGTCGGGCGTCTTGACCTGAATCGCGCCCAACGTGTCGTCCCAAAGCGCCGCGACGTCGGCCTCGAGGGCGTCGAGATCGGCTGCGCGATAGGTCTGGACCGCCGCGCGGGCGGCCTTCCGTGTCGCGGCCTGTCCCAGGAAGAAGACCACTTCGGCGACACCGCGCGCCGGCAGCTCGAGCGTCGTGCGCATCGCGGCGCAAGCGTCCAAGCCGGCGCCGACCCTGTTGGACAATGGCGCCGAGCTCGCGAGCCCCGCCGGATTGGCCAGCGCGCCATTGCGGCCGATGAAGTCGCGCCGGTCGCCGGTCGAATCTGTTTGTGCGCCGCGCATATCGGCGAACGCGAAGCGCGAACCGAAGTCCGTGTTCCAAGGATTGCGCGCGAACATAGCGCCGGTGAGGCCATCCATCTCGGTTTCGATGAAGCCGAGGGAAGCGGATCGCGATGCGGCCAGGACCCATTCGACGTAAGCGGTCACGCTGAGTACGCGCGTGCGATTGGTTTCGTTGGTCAGGCGAAGGCGTGATATCTTCACAGATCCCTCGACTGGCACGTACTGCAGAAGACTCGCAGCGATGCCGCACGCTGTATGTTCGAAGCGGCTGTAGCCTCGCCCATGCCGCGCAACGTAGGTCGCCTGCGGGTCGCGAATGGGAAGCGCGGTCGGACTCCAGAGATCGCCAGTTTCGTCGTCTCTGATGTAGAAGGCTTCGCCCGGAGGGTCGCTGACCGGATCGTTGGACCACGGGGTAAGCTGGTTCTCGTGGCTATTGGCGGACCAGGTGTAGCCGCCGCCTTCGGTCGCCGTTTGGAAGCCGAACGTCGCATTGGCGATCACGTTGATCCATGGCGCAGGAGTCGATTGGCCGGGGCCGAGCACCGTCACATATTCCTTGCCGCCCACCGCAAATCCGCCCAAGCCGTTGAAGAACTCTAGATCGGGCGGGCGGAGCGTGGCGAGGAGCCGCGGACGATGCGCCGGAGGCTCGACGAGCGGTCGAATGGGCGCGTTGGGGTCGGCGGCGCGGTCGAGCTGATCGGAAAGGCTGCCGTGCTGGGCGGCGAGCACGACGCGCGCCGCCGAGATCAGCAGCGAACGCGTTGGCGCGGGGATGAGGTCGGACCTGAGAATGGCCACATGGCCCGGCTCTCGCTCGACGCCTGGGGCGGGCCTCGATTGGCTGGCGCGAACAAGGGTTTCAATAGCCACCTGGAGGTCTTGCACATACGACGACCGGCGCTCGTTCAGGATCACGAGATCGACAGCGAGCTGTTTCATTCGCCAGTACTTGTGAGCTTGCAGAATCTGATGAACGAAACTGAGATTTTCGATATCGGCGATTCGCACGAGGACGATTGGCAGATCGCCCGAAATCCCGTGAGACCACAGTCCGGATTGCGGGCCGGAGCCCTGACGAATCGCGTCCGAGGCCGGTCGCAGCGCCCGCCCTGAGAAAACGACGTGACCGGCCAGACGTTGAAACAGACCCGCCTCTCCCGGCCTGACGCCCAAATGATGAAGCTGGACTTGCCCCTGGGTCCAGGCGAGCGTCGTGGCGCGCTCATAGGCGGCGGCGTCACGATGCTTGTCGATGCAATCCAACAGGGTGGCGCGCGAATTGGCCGCCATAGTCCAGAACGCGACGCGAACGGTGGCGCCCGGCGCCACAACGACGCGGCGGCGCAAGGCGAAGATCGGATCGAGCACGGCGCCAACGGAATTGGTCAGAGGCCGCGCGTCCCCAATCGCAAGCGGCGCGCTGATGCTGTGTCCCCGGCCGAGGAAGCGCGCCCTGTCGGTTTCAAACTCGGGTCTGCCGACGGCCTCGCCGTTGGCGACGCTCAGATGCGCGGCCCATATTTCGGGCTCCGACGGCGTTCGCTTTCGTCGCGTGGCGAGAATCGCGCCCGGGTCGACGAGGTATTCAGTTTCGACGAACAGCTTCGCGAAGGCGGGATGAGCGACATCGGCGCTCTGAGGACCGAGAGTGAGTTCGGCATACGAGGTGATCTCGATTTCGCGCGAGCGGCCGCCCGCGTTGGTGATCGAGACCCGCCGCACCTCGGCGTCGTCCTCCTCGGACACGAGCACTTCGAGGACCGTCGTCAGGGTTCCGTCGCGCCGCGTGATCTCCCCGCGCTCCTCGCTGAAATGGATGGAATATTCGTCGGGTTCGGCGCCCGTTGGTTGATAGCCCGCAGACCAGACGGCCCCACTGCGCATGTCACGGAGAAAGATATAGGCGCCAGAATCGTCGCAGGTGGCGTCCTCCCGCCAACGGGTGATCGCCGCGTCGCCCCAACGGCTGTAACCGGAGCCTGCCGCCGTCAGCACCACGGCGTAGCGACTATTGGAGAGCAGCAGAGTTGCGGGCGGGGAAAGATGGACGGACATGATTTTGCGACTGCCCGTGGCGTCTTCTTCGTTGGGAAGCGTGGCGGAATGGACTTCAGCCACCCAAGGCCGCGCTACCGGGACCTCGCGCGGAACCCTCTCCTGCAGCAACAATTCCGTCGCCTGAATGATCGGCTCGGCGTGAAAACGGGCGCGCATCGCGCCGTCGAACACCGCGTTGGCGACGGCGACGATCGTCATGCCTTGGTGATGCGCCATATAGGCGCGCACCAACGCGAAGTCCTCGCCGTCTTGAATGCGCGCAGGGGTGAAGTCCACCGCTTCGTAGAAGCCGTAAGCCCCCCTCGCCCCCATCGCCGTCAGCCGTTTCAGATTCGCAGCTGCGGCGACGGGATCGACCATCGTGGCCAGTGCGGTCGCATAGGGCGCGATGACGCGATTGGCTTCCAACCCCCGCTTCAGCCCGAGGCCAGGCACGCCAAAGTTGGAATATTGATAGGTCAATTCGAGATCGCGCGCGTTGTACGCAGATTCGGAAACGCCCCACGGCAACCCAAGCTTCGCGCCGTAGTCGATTTGACGACGCACAACGAGCCGATCGGTCTGATCGAGCAAACTTCCGGCAGGCGCACGCATGACGAGCGGCGGCATCAGATATTCGAACATCGAGCCTGACCAGGAGATGAGAGCCCCACCGTGTACGACCGGAGTCATCGCCCGGCCGAGTCGGAACCAATGCCGGGCTGGCACGTCGCCCTTGGCGATCGCGAAGAAGCTAGCCAGCCGCGCCTCGGAGGCCAGGAGGTCGTAGCAATTGGGATCCAGCGCCGACTCGGAAACGACGTATCCGATCGACAGCAGCTGTCGCTGCTTGTCGAAGAGAAAGCCAAAATCCATCGCCATCGCCATGACGCGGAACGCGTCCTCCAGCACGATCAGCCGAGCCTGGCGCGAAGCGACGGTCTCTGCCGACGACGCCAAGTCAGCTCGATGCGCGTCAATCGCGGAGAGGCTCGCTTGCGACCAATATAGGAGATCCGATCCGCTGCCGTCGCTGCGCTCTAGCGCGATCGCGCGGGCGATATCGAGCAGGACCGTCGCCTCGCCCGAGAGGCCCGCCAGTTGCGTTGTGAACGCTTCGTCGTCGGCAAGGGACGCGCCTTCCAGCGTCTTGGCTATCGACGCGAGCGAGTCTTCGAGTTGGCGCGGCGTGACGGTCTGAGTTCTGCGCCCGTGACGGAGGTCAACGGCCTGCTCTGCAGTCAACGCGAGCGCATCGGCAATTCCTGCCCGGCGCGATGCCGCAGCCATCGACGATTGCCGCCATTCTCTGCACGCGTTGGCGACCGCGATCAAGTGGCCGCCCAGATTGCCGCTGTCGACGGAGGAGATGTACTTGGGCTCGAGGACTCGGAGATCGCGGGTGTCGTACCAATTGAAGAAGTGACCGCGGAAACGCGCCATTCGGATCATTGTCGCCAACGTCGCCTCTAGGCGCTCGATGGCTTGGGCCGCGCCGATCCAACCGAAGTCGCGGGCGCTGACGACGGACAGCAGATACAGCCCGAGGTTGGTCGGCGAAGTGCGGTGCGCGACCTCGGGCGCCGGGTCTTCCTGAAAATTGTCGGGAGGCAGCCAATTATCCGCCGCGCTGACGAGGACTTCGAAGAACCGCCAGGTGCGGCGGGCCGTTCGCCGCAGCGCTTGCACGTCGGCCGCGGAGGCGTTCGCCCGGCGCTCGAGGCCTCGAGGGACGCTGACGGTGCGCGCGACCGCAGGCGAGACCAGCCAAAGCGCAACGAGGGGCGCCGCAACCGGCCAAGCCCCATGCCCGAAAAGGAGTGCAACCAACAAAGCCGCGACTGCGATACAGATCGCTCCCGACATGCGCACGATAAAGCCGGCCAGGTCCAGACGCGGTCCCATCAACGTCTGCGCGGCAGGCACCCATTGCAGCAAGTGCCGCCGACTGACGAAAATACGCCATAGCGTGCGCAAGATTGCGTCGCTCATCAGTCGCGCCTGGTCGGCGAGAAACGTCACGTTCAACGCGGTCAATACCACCGCTAGGCCAAGGTCCCCAACGAGCGCGCGAACATGCGTTGAAATCTGCGCCCCGGGGCGTCGCGAGGGGATCGCCGAAATGACCGGAATGAGACTAGGGACGACAATCGTGGCGAGCACGAACGAGGTCCAGACCAGCGCCGGATAGATCGGCAGGGTCCAGCCCACGGCCAAGGCCACGACGGCGGTCGGCGCCGAAAGGGTTCGACGCAGATTGTCGATCATCTTCCAGCGACCGATCCGTGGGAGTTCGCCCTTGACGCTCGGCGCGCCATCGCCTCTGTCGGCGAAGCCGAAAATCCAAGGCAGGAGCTGCCAGTCCCCTCGCGCCCAGCGGTGATGACGCTGAGCGCTGACGTCGTATCGGGAAGGGAATTCCTCGACGACTTCGACGTCCGAGGCGAAGCCGGCGCGGGCGAAAGTCCCCTCGAACAGATCATGACTCAGCAGCGTCGAGTCCGGGGCGCGGCCGGAGAGGGCGCTCTCGAACGCGTCGAGGTCGTAGATGCCCTTCCCGGCGTACGACCCCTCGCCGAACATGTCCTGGTAGACGTCCGAGACCGCCGAGGAATAAGGATCGATCCCGCTGGCGCTCGAGAATATGCGTTGAAACAGCGATCCCTCGCCGCCCTCGGGCAGCGACGGCGTCACCCGCGGCTGAAGCACGGCGTAGCCTTCTACGACCCTGCCGCGCTCGGCGTCGATGCGCGGCCGATTGAGCGGATGCGCCATCTTGCCGATCAGTCGCCTGACCGTGTCACGCGGCAAGCGCGTGTCCGAATCCAGCGTGAGGACGTATCGGACGTTCTGAGGGGGAGGCGCTGCGGCGGCGCTGGAGTCGATGAAGGTGGTGTCCGTCGCGCCGCGCAGCAGTCGATTCAACTCGTGAAGCTTGCCGCGCTTGCGTTCCCAACCGATCCATCGCCTTTCGCTGTCGTTCCAGATGCGCTTGCGGTGCAGCAAGAGAAACCGAGGGCCCGCCGGGGCTGGGCCGTAACGTCGGTTGAGACTTTCTATGCCTTCGCGGGCATAAGCGAGCAGCTCAGCGTCGCCGTCCACATGCTCGGCGTCGGCGTCGACCCAATCCGAAAGCAGGGCAAAGTGTAAATCGCCCTCTGGACTCGCCAGATGATGGATCTCGAGCCGCTCCACTTGCGCCGCGATATCTTCCTGAGAGGTCAAGAGCGTCGGCACCGCGACCAGGGTGCGCAGCGACTCGGGAACCCCGTGGCGTAGCTCCAGCCCGGGCAACGGGACCGCGTGGACAAAAAACGCGGTGCCTCTGTTGACCAGCGCCACGCCAACGTCAATCGCCGAAACCACTCCGAGACAAGCCAGCAGTCCGAGCAGGCCAACGCCGAGACCCATGCCGGCCATAACCATCAATGGCGCAGCAAGCAGGCACGCCGACGTGAGGACGATTGCTGCGCTGTAGGCGTCGAAACTCAACCTGGTTGTTGCGCGCGCGGGCCGCCAAAGGCGCCTGCGGAAGCCGATCAACTTCTCAAATTCGCGGCGTCCGCCCGCGAGCAAATAGTAACCGGGGTCGGCGCGCCGCAATTGCTCCATGGGAGCAAGGGATGGATGAGGCTTGTGCGCTTCGGTAACGGCAAGGCGCGCGATATCGAGCTCGCCTTGGCGAGATCCCCGCGCCAGTTGCTCGACCGCGGTGCGATAGAGTGTGCGGGTGGCGAAGTCCATTTCCAGAAATGCGCCGCCTAAGGTCAATGCGTCATCGACGAGACAAATTCGCTTAAACAGTTCCGTCCAATCGACTTCGGCGATCACTCTCAAGCTCGTCACGATGTTGCGCATGGTCACGTTCGCGGCCCCGTGACTACGCTGGACCTCGCGCACCGCCACATCCGCCGTCACGTCTTGCTTCGACAGGCGCTCGTCCAACCACGCCAGCGCGGGCGTGACCTTGGGATCCTGATCGCGAAGCCGATGCACGAGTTGAACCGCGAACGCCTCCGAAAGCGACCCCGCATCTTGATCGGCGAAAACGATCGAGGCTGGCTCCGCAGCGCGCCCGCTGACGCCCAGCAACCGATCCGCGACCCCATCGGCCTCGTGCCGCGCGACCCGACTTTGCGTGATCTGCTGCGCGAGTCGTCGCAAATTTTCGATCAGCACGACCTGCAGGGTGATCGAAGCCGCCCAAAGCTCGCCGATCATCAACGGCTGGATCGTCTGATAGGCGTTGATGAAGCTGACGAGGATGTTGGCGTCGAAACTACTGTCGGTGTGGGCGACAAACGCCCAAGCCATGCCGAATACGCGCGGATATCCGGCGAAAGGGCCCGAGACGAGTTTCGGCAGTTGGCGATAGTAGCTGGGCGGCAGGTCCATTGTGATCTGACGGATCTGCCTTTCGACCAAATGGTAGTTGTCGATAAGCCACTCCGCCGCCGGCGTTGTCGCGCGCCCCTCGTCGGTCGCCTCCACGATCTCTCGATAGGCCGACAACAGGACCGCGCCGTTATCGGCCAATCGGGCGGCCAGCGGCAGGCCTCGGGTCGGTCGCAAAGCGATGGATTGCGCGACCGCGAGACTGCGTGCATGCGCCTCCAGGCGTTCGACGCTGAACAATTCCTCGCGGATTGGCGCTTCGCTGTCCCAGGGCGACGTTCTCCTTGAAAACCCGGGGAAGCGACGCGACAAAATTGCGGATCTGGCGTTCAAATCCATGCTCGACAATCTGGGCCTCCTGCGCGACTTCCTTGCGCCGTCGAACACGTGGCGAACTGTGAGGGACCGAGACGCCATACATGCTGGTTGAGCGCGCCGGCGCTCTTGATCCTCATCCTCCGCCGATGTTTCGGCGCGGCGACGCCGCCAAGCGAGCCGCGGTGAACAAACGCTGTTACGCGCGTCAAAAGTGCGGCGCTCGAAACCGCGCTGCGTTGCGCATGGGCTCCGAGCGGTCGCGAAAGCGCTTGGCGCGTCGCCGTCAAGAAGACATGCCGAGCGCGGGACGCCCGGTCGACGTCAAGCGCGGAGCAGGACCCTTGGCGAAAATACGATAGGGATCCGCTAGTCGGCAGCGCCAGACTCGGAAACTACTCACGTCCGAGGATCGGTTGTGCGGCGGATGTCTCAGAGGCGCAGACCGAGTTCGCGACCGCTCGGCAAGCGCGTCGCAACCGCCGCGTCAGCGAAAACAGTGAGGAGAGCTCGATTGCGCCCAATGCGGCAGAGTCTCCGCCGCGCCGCCTCTACGTGTTCTCCGAAGCTGTGCCTCGGGGGAAGTCGACGTGTAGCGCCCTACTGCAGGCGATCTCGATTTGCTTGCGATCGCGCGGACTTCCCGCCCTTGCGAGCTCTGCCGACACGAGGCGACATTTCATGACCAAAGTTCTCGTTCTCTATTATTCGTCCTATGGCCACATCGAAACGCTCGCGGCCGCAATCGCCGAAGACGCCCGCAATGAACTGGCCGGGGCGCGATACCAAGGAAAGAGGATCGCCGAAATCGCCAGGAAACTCTCTTCGCATAGCCCGACTCGGGAAAGAGAGAGTTTGGTTCACGCGATGTCGGCCGTGCGCGTCGAGGCGTTCCGCGAGTCCTTGCCGTTGCTGTCGCTCGCTTCTGACGAACGAAGTCGAGTAATTGGCGTATTGACCCTTTTCCGCTTCCAACGATGGGTCTGACGCGGCCTCGGCGCAGAGGCCAGGCATTCCAGTCCGCTCGAGCGACTGCAGCGGGATGTTTCCGCGAGAGGCGTTTCGCCGCTTGCGCCAACGCCTGCTGAGCCGCCTGAGCCGGATCGAGGCGTCATGGACAATACGAACGCGTTGATTTGAGATGCGGCGCCCGCTGAGTAGTTTCCGAGTCTGACCCACGGCGGCTCTTGCCCCTATCACACGGCATAGCGGAGCCGGGTGTTGGACGCTCGCTCTCACGTGGCCACCGCGCAACGGATGGAAACGCGATGTCAGAAATCGGTCACATGATGAAGTCATCCACGCAATCCGCCCCCGAAGCCAAGCCGATCGAAAAGCCCGGCGGCGGCTTCAACGCGGCGCCTCCCACTTCGAAGAACGATCTGGCGGACGGCCAATCAGAGAAGCTGCGCGCGACGGCGACGACTTTCCCCAGCAAACCGACGCCGTCGGCCTGCCGCCCGCCGCTGTTTCGCCGCTGACGCCGCTCCCCCCGCGTTGCAATTCGGCTTCCCGCAAGACCGGCCTTAGCGCGCGACCCTCATCCTCGCGGGCAATAGGGCGACAGACGCGAGGGACCGTTCCCAGAGCAGCGGATTGCCGCCGAAAACAAAGGCCGCCAAGTCCAAGGAGATTTCATGAAAGCCGTCAGGATCCATGCCTACGGAGACCGCTCGGTCCTCCAATTCGAAGACGCGCCCAAGCCGGCGATCGCACCCGACGAGGCGCTCGTGCGCGTTGTCGCCGCGGCGGTCAACCCGATCGATTGGAAGATCCGGCAGGGGCACTTGAAGACCATGGTTCCCTACGTCTTTCCCTTGACGCTCGGCTGGGATTTCTCCGGAGTTATCGAGGCGTTGGGTTCCGAGGTTTCCGGCTTGGCCGTCGGCGACGCCGTGTTTTCGCGTCCCGACATTCGACGGGATGGGAGCTATGCCGAATACGTCGCGGTCCGCGCTGTCGAAATTGCGAGAAAGCCGAAGACGATTTCGCATATCGAGGCGGCGTCAATTCCTCTGGTGGGAATCACCGCCTGGGAAACGATCGTTTCGGTTGGAAATCTCGTGGCCGGTCAGAAGGCGCTGATTCATGCGGCCTCTGGCGGCGTCGGTTCTCTGGCGGTCCAGATCGCGAAATCGCGTGGCGCGCATGTTGTGGCGACCACTTCGAGCGCCAACATCGAACTGGTTCGCTCGCTGGGCGCCGATCAAGTGATCGACTATCGCAACCAGCGTTTCACCGACAAAGTGAAAGACGTCGACGTTGTTGTCGATACGGTCGGCGGCGATGTGCAGGCGTCGTCATGGTCGGTCTTGCGCCGAGGCGGCATTCTTGTTTCGACGGTGAGCGTTCCCTCGATCGAACGCGCGGCGGCCTTGGGCGTCCGAAGCGCCTTCGTGCTCATCAGCCCCAACGCCGCGGTTCTCGATCAGTTGGCGGGCCTGGTTGACGCGGGCAAGTTGCGCCCCCTGATTGGCGGCGAATTCGCGTTGCGGAATGTCGCCGACGCGCATGCGCTGAGCGAGTCCGGTCGAACCGTTGGCAAGATCGTGCTCTATGTCGGGCAGCCGTGAGCCGCAGCGCAGCGACGTCTCAAACCAGCCTTGCCGCCATGATTGAACGCCACATGTGTTCGTCTAGAACATGTCGCCAGGCACGTGGATGAACGGAGCACGAATTGGCGGACCCATACACGACGCTTGGCGTGCCGCGTGACGCGAGCCAGGACGCCATCCGGGACGCGTATCGAAAATTAGCCAAGCAGCACCATCCCGACCTCAACCCCGGGAACGCGAAGGCCGAAGAAACATTTAAGGCTGTATCCACCGCCAATTCGATTCTTTCGGATCCCGAAAAGCGGGGAAAGTTCGATCGCGACGAGATCGATGACTCCGGACAAGAGCAGGCTCCACGGGAATCGTATCGCGAACACGCAGAAGGCGGGCCTGGCCGCCGATACAGCCGAGCCGGTCCGCAGTCGGGCGGATGGAGCGACGCCGACTTCGGCGACATCTTCAACTCGGTGTTCGGCGAACGGCGACAAACGGACGATGACCGTCCAAGTCACGGTCCGGATGAACATTACGTCTTGTCGACAACCTTTCTCGACGCCGTGAACGGCGCAACGCGTCGACTGACGCTGCCGGATGGCCGTGCGCTCGAGGTCAAGATCCCGCCGGGGACATTGGAAGGGCAAGTGCTTCGCCTGCGCGGCCTCGGGGGACCCGGCCGCAACGGCGCGCCCGCGGGCGACGCATTGATCGAGGTTCACGTCGCCGAGCATCGCCTTTTTCATCGCGACGGTCAGGACATTCGCCTGGCGCTGCCTGTCACGCTGTCGGAGGCGGTTCTCGGGGGCCATGTTGAGGTTCCGACCCCGGGCGGTCCCGTCAGCATGCGCGTTCCGCCTCGCGCCGACAGCGGGACGGAGCTTAGACTCCGGGGGCGAGGCGTGCCCGCCCACGACGGCCTCGTCGCCGGAGATCTCTACGCCAAACTGAACGTCGTGCTGGGCGCCCCAGACGAAGCGTTGGAAGAATTTCTGCGCAATTGGAAACCGAAGAACCCGATCGATCCCAGACGAACCATGAGGGAGCAACCATGATCGGCATCGACGTCGTGATCGCTGAGATTTCCGGGCTGAAGCAGCAGGATCTCGAGCGCTGGATCTCAAACGCGTGGGTTCGGCCTGACAAGTCGGCGAGCGGCTACGCGTTTCGAGAGATCGATGTGGCGCGTGCGCGCCTGATTCTGGAAATGCGCGACGAGATGCAGATCAGCGAGGACGCCCTGCCGGTTGTCCTGCTGCTGCTCGATCAGCTTTACGACCTGCGCCGCCAGATGCGCGATCTCAACAACGCCTTCTTGCAAGTCGTTCCCAGAGACGTGAGACAAGACCTCGCGGCTCATCTGGCGACGCATACGCGCTGACCTCACGTCTCATCTCGCCTTGAGTTTCTTCGGGAGCCTGACGCCGTCACCGCAATCACATCCGCTCGGCAAGGTTTCAGAACCTGCCCAAGGGCTGTGCCGAAACTGAGTATATTCCGAGGCTATCGCCGTCCGACCACAGCGTTAGAAGTGCATCCAGATTGGATGCATATGACCAACCCTCGCGAGCATGGACTTCCAAGCCGCGCCCGCCCTTCCGATCGTTGGGGCAAGACTCGAAACACAGCCCTTCGGCGTCCGAGCCTCGCCTTTGTCGCGTCTATCGCGATTCTCCTGGCAGGGGCGTTGCTGCTCGCAGGCGGGTTGGCGTGGGCTCGTGGCGGCGAGAAAGTCTGGGCGCCGTGGGATCCGGTCCCGGAGGTCGCGGCGATCCCGGCCATCGATGTTCCGACAGACCTGAAACCAAGAGACGCTGGAGCCAACGGCCTCGCGGTGTGCGTGCGCTTGTGCGACGGATTCTTCTTCCCGAGCGCCACGAGTTCGGGCGGCGACGAGGCTTGCGCGGCTCAATGTCCGGATGCGCCCACCGCGCGCTACACCGAGCCGGTTGGCTCGGACAGGATCGAGGACGCGGTTTCAGCGCACGGCGCGCTCTACACCGCCCTTCCAGTGGCCAATCGCTATCGAACCACGCTCGACAACACCTGTAGCTGTCATCGCTCGCTCACGCGCGGCTATTCTGCGGCAGTGCTGAACGATCCTACGCTGCGAAAAGGCGATGTCGTGGTGACGCCCAAAGGTTTCCTGGTGTTTCAGGGCGCCAAAACTCGTTCGATCACGTCCTCGGACTTCGTCGCCTTGTCACAGGCGCGCTCGTTGCCCAAAGATTTGCGCGCGACCCTGGTCGACATGGAGCGTGCCGGCCCCTCGCAACGACAAGTTGGCGTCTACTCATCCCCGAGCGCGTCTGCGGGTCCGAGCCAAGCGTTGACCCCACTGGCGTACGCTGGATCAGCGAGATAGTCGCACCGACCGGGGCGCGGGACTTGCTCGGCCAACTCCGGCGATCCTCGAACGCTTCTCTCGCAGAACTCCCGGGCGCATTCGCATGGATAAGTTCTTCAGTCTCGCAGTGCGCCACAGAGTCGCGTCGAACTTCTCCGCTGATGCGCGAATTCAAGCTGCGGGGCCGCCACTAGCCATTGTCGTTGCCGCCGCAATCGAAGCGAGGGGCGGCCGGGAAATCGTCACTCGACGATCGCGAGCGCCTCGCGCGCCGGCGTTCGTTTTGACGAAGCGTCGCGTCTCGCCGGCGCGGGCCGCCGTTGTCGATTGAGCGCCAGTCGTCGCGCGCTCGCGTGCGTAGATTCCGAGTCTCTCGCCGATTGCGTGCCTGGCCTATGCAGGGGTCACGTCGATGTTCTGTC
>NZ_JBEKVH010000021.1:0-38926 GCF_049514155.1 Roseiarcus sp.
GGCAAGGCGATGATCGCCGCCGCCCGCGGCGGCAAGATCGTCAACATTGCTTCACAATGCGCAACTGTCGCGATTGACGAGCACGTCGCCTATTGCGCCTCGAAGTTTGGCGTCGTCGGTCTCAGCAAGGTGCTGGCGGCCGAATGGGCCAAGCACCACATCTGCGTCAATACGATCTCGCCGACCGTCGTAATGACTGAACTCGGCAAGAAGGCGTGGGACAATCCGAAGGGCGAGGCGCTGAAGCTGCGCATCCCGGCTGGCCGTTTCGCCCTTCCGGAGGATATCGCCGCCGCGGCGGTGTTTCTCGCCTCTAACGGCGCCGATATGGTCAACGGCGCGGATCTCCTGGTCGACGGCGGCTATACGATCGTCTGACCGCCGCGTCGGATCAGAAAGGACCTGGGAGCTGGCCTCAATGCAACGTTTCATCAATGATGCGGACTTTGTCGTCGACGACACGGTTCGCGGCTTCGTCAAGGCGCACAGCGATCTGGTGAGGCTCGGCGAGAACCCGAAAGTTGTCGCCTACGCTCAGGCGCCGATTCGCGGCAAGGTCGGCGTGGTCACCGGCGGCGGGTCGGGGCACGAACCGGCGTTCATCGGCTATGTCGGCCGCAACATGCTCGACGCGGTGGCGGTGGGCGAGATCTTCTCCTCGCCGCCCGCCAAGAGCTTTTACGACGCGATGAAGATCGCCGACGGCGGCCGCGGCGTCGTCTGTCTCTATGGCAATTACGCCGGCGACAACATGAACGTCAAAATAGCGGTGAAGCTCGCCGCCAAGGACGGCCTCGAGGTCCTGACGGTGGTGGCCAACGACGACGTCTGCTCGGCGCCGCCGAACCAGCGCGAAAAGCGCCGCGGCGTCGCGGGCGAGATCCTGATGTGGAAGTGCGGCGCGGCCAAGGCGGCGCTGGGCGGAACCGCCCGCGAGGTGCAGGCTGCCGCGCAGAAGGCGATCGACAACTGCCGCTCGATCGGGGTCGGGCTGGGACCGTGCACGCTGCCGGCGGTCGGCCACCCCAATTTCTCGATCGAGGCGGGAAAGATGGAACTCGGCATCGGCCACCACGGCGAGCCGGGGACGAGCGTCGAGCCGCTGAAGACGGCGGCCGAGGTCGGGCGCGACATGGCCAAGGCGGTGCTCGACGATCACGGCCTTGTCGCCGGGACCGAAGTCGCCGTGCTCATCTCCGGGCTCGGCGCGACGCCGACCAACGAGCTCTACATCCTCAACGACGCCATCGACGAGGAGGTCCGCGGCCGCGGGCTCAAGATCGCGCGCACCTACGTCGGCAACTTCTTCACCTCGCTGGAGATGGTCGGGGCGACGCTGACGATCATGGCGCTCGACGCGGAGCTCAAGGAGCTGCTCGCCGTCGACGTGGTGTGCGCGGCGCCGTTGTGAGGAACGCTCTCATGCAAGCCTTCTCCAACGCCGGCAGCGGCGACATTGTTCTGGCGATCGCCCACCGCATCGTCGAGAACCGGGGCTATCTGAGCGACATCGACGGGCTGATCGGCGACGGCGACCACGGCGTCAACATGGCCAAGGGCTTTTCGCTCGCGGCGGAGCGGCTGCGCGGCAGGACGCGGCCGCTGGCGGTTTCGCTGGCGACGGTGGGCGACGTGTTGATGACGGAGATCGGCGGGGCGATGGGCCCGCTCTACGGCACGATGTTCTCCGGCTTCGCCGACGCCCTCGACGGGGTCGAGGAGATTGACGCCGCCGCGTTCGAGCGCATGCTTCGCCACGGTCTGGAGGAAGTCCAATCGATCGGCAACGCCAAGGTCGGCGACAAGACGCTGATCGACGCCTTGGCGCCGGCGCTGCAGGCGTTCGCCGCGACGGCGGCGATGCGCGACGACTTCGCCGCCGCGCTCGACGCGCTGATCGTCGCCGCCGAGAAGGGGCGCGATGGCACGATCGACCTCGTCGCCAAGATCGGCCGAGCGGCCAGACTAGGGGAGCGTTCGCGCGGCGTGCTCGACCCGGGCGCAACGTCGTGCGCGATCATTTTGCGCAGCCTCGCCGAGGGCGCGAAGGCGAAACTCGACGCATTGGAGCCACGCAAGTCACGCGAGGCGCAGCGATGAAGATCGCCTTGGGCGCGGACAGCGCCGGAAAACCCCTGCTCGACGTGATCGCCGCGCACCTGGCGCGCCGGCCCGAGCTGACGGTGACGGACTTGAGCGAGCCCGGCTTCTACGCCGACGTCGCGGCCAAGGTCGGCCAGGCGCTGCTCGCCGGCGAACACGACCGCGGCGTGTTGTTCTGCGGCACCGGCATCGGCGTTTGCATTTCCGCCAACAAGCTGCCGGGCATCCGCGCCGCATTGACGCATGACACGTATTCGGCCGAGCGGGCGGCGAAATCCAACAACGCCCAGATCATCGCCATGGGCGCGCGCGTCATCGGCCCCGAGCTCGCCAAGGCGATCGTCGACATGTGGCTCGCCTCGGTCTTCGACCCCAACGGCCCGTCGGCGGCCAACGTCGCCGCGGTCGATCGGCTGGATTCCCGCAACCGCGCCGGTTGAACGGCAAGCGCGAGCCGGCGCCGCAGGGATGGCGATCCTGGCGGGGAAGGCGCGGCGGCGCGGGGCGAGAGGCCGAACGCCGCGGCCGCATCTCCGCGCCGGCGGCAGGGACGCGCCCGATTTTGCGCGAACGCGCTCGACACGCGCGACGTAGACCTTCTATCTTCGTCTCGACGACGCCGGGCCGGCGCGCGGGAGGACAATCTCCGTGACCAACAGCGAGAGCGGGCTTCGCGGCAGCGGGCGGCCACGCCTCGCGCCGGTCGAGGCCGGCGGCGCGACGCCGCTGCGGTTCGGCGACGACCCTTACGTCTGGGCGAGCTGGCTCTACTACCAGGAAGGCATGACGCAGAGCGATATCGCCCAGACGATGGGGATATCGCGCGCCACTGTGATCGCCTACCTCAACGAGGCGCGCGAGCGCGGCATCGTCAACATTTCGATCGAACCGGGGCGGCTCGCCTCGCTGACGCTCGCGCAGTCGTTGAAGAGCCATTTCAACCTGCGCGACTGCTTCGTCATTCCCAACGGCGCCGATGATCAGGCGCTCGGCGACCGGTTGGGCGTCGCGGGCGCGCTGGCGCTGCGCAAGGTCCTCAAATCGGGCGACACGCTCGCCGTCACCGGCGGGCGGACGGTGATGGCGGTCGCCGACGGCCTCAAGGTCGCCGGCTTGCAGGATGTGACCGTCGTCCAGGCGATCGGCGGCGCGATCGCCAGGAATCCCGCGTCGCCGGGTCAGTGCGCGTCGACGATCGCTTCGGCCGTGAACGCGACCTGCGTCAGCCTCTCGGCTCCGGCGGTCGTCTCGAGCGTCGAGGCCAGGCGACTCATGGTCGCCGAGCCGCTTGTCGCCGAGCAGTTGGAGATCCTGTCGCGCGCCAACAAGGCGCTGTTCGGCATCGCCTCCTTGCGGCCCAACGCATCGCTCTACAGCGACGGCGTCTTCGACGCCGCCGCGCTGCAGAGCTACATCGACGGCGACGCCGTCGGCGTGCTGGCGGCGCGTTTCATCGACGCCTGGGGACAGCCAGTCGCGGGAACGCTCGATGACCGCGTGATCGGCCTGTCGCTCGAGGATTTGCTGCGCGTCGACTTGCGCATCTGCGTCGCGGGCGGGTTCGACAAGGTGCCGGCGATTCTCGCCGCGCTTCGCCGCGGCTACGCCAATGTGCTCGTCACCGACGCCGCCACGGCGCGCGGCGTGCTGCGCGCCGACGGCGGCGCCGAGCTCGAGCGGCGTCCGGGCGACAGGCAGCTCGTTAAGGAGCGCGGGCGCGAGCCGCGGCGCTACGTCAAGAAGTTCATCAACGAACCCGACGTGGTGGTCGAGGAGATGCTCGACGGAGCCATTCGCGCCCACCGCGCCTTCTTGCGGCCGCTCGCGTCTTCGCGGCGCGCGCTGGTGGCGCTTGACGGCCCGCGTCCGGGCAAGGTCGGCCTGGTCGTCGGCGGCGGGTCGGGCCACGAGCCCTGCTTCCTCGGCTACGTCGGCAAAGGCCTCGCCGACGCCGCCGCCGTCGGCAACATCTTCTCGACGCCGCCGCCCGATCCGATCTTCCACTGCGCGCAAGCGGTCTCGGGCGGCGCCGGCGTTCTCCTCGTCTACGGCAACTACGTCGGCGACGTGATGAATTTCGACATGGCGGCCGAAATCGCCCGCGACCACGGCATCGAGACGCGGTCGATCGTGACCACCGACGACGTCGCCTCGTCGCCGCGCGAGAATCGCGGTTCGCGGCGCGGCGTCGCCGGCAACGTCTTCGTCTTCAAGATTGCCGGCGCCGCATGCGACAAGGGCTGGAGCCTCGATGTTTGCGAGGCCGTCACGCGCAAGGCGAATGCGCGCACCTACACCGTCGGCGTCGCGCTCGAACCGTGCTCGTTGCCGCAGACCCGCCGCTACAACTTCGATATCGGACCCGATGAAATCGAAGTCGGCATGGGCATTCACGGCGAGCCTGGCGTCATGCGCGGCGCGCTTGCGTCCGCCGACGAGACGGTCGACATGATCCTCGACCAGATTTTCTCGGAAATGCGACCGGTCTCCGGCGACAAGGTCGCCGTCCTGGTCAATTCGCTCGGCGGCACGCCGCTGATGGAATTGTACATCCTCTACCGCCGCGTCGAGCAGCGGCTCGCCGCCAAGGGCGTCGAAATCGACATGAGCTTCGTCGGCCACTATTGCACGTCGATCGACATGGTCGGCGCCTCCATCTCGCTTCTGCATCTCGATCGTGAGCTACGGGAGCTTCTTCATCATCCTTGCCGAACCGCGTTCCTGCAGGTGAGCTGATCTCGGCGATCGCGCAGCGGAGAAACCAATGGTCGAGCTCCTTTCCCATTCGCTGGGTCGAATGTTCCACAATATCTCGGACGCGATCGAGGAAGCGAAGGACCAGCTCTCGGAGCTCGACGGCGCGGTCGGCGACGGCGATCATGGGGTGACGATGTCGATCGGCTTTCAGGCGGTGAAAGCGGAGCTGTCGCGGCGCAACGTCGATGCGATGGCGCCGGCGGATCTGATGAACACGGCGGCGATGGCGTTCCTCAATTCGGTCGGCGCGTCGACCGGCCCGCTCTACGCCACCGGACTGCGGCGCGTGGCGCAGGCGCTGGCCGGGGCGACCGACGTGACGCTGGAAGCGCAGGCGGCGCTGCTCAAGGGACTCGCCGACGGCGTGCGCGAACGCGGCAAGGGTCAGCGCGGCGACAAGACGATGCTCGACGCGTTGATCCCGGCGGCGGAGGCTGCCGCCAACTCCCTGCGGAAGTCCGCGAGCGTCGACGAGATGTGGCGGGACATCGTCGCCGCGGGGGAAGCCGGCGCGGCGGCGACGCGTTCGATGGTCGCGGTGCGGGGGCGCGCGGCGCGGCTCGGCGAACGGGCGCTCGGTCACGTCGATCCCGGCGCAGCCAGCGCCGTCGTCATTCTCAAAGCAATGGCGCTGACGTTCTGCGACGCCAGCAAAGGGAGGACGGCGGGCGAACGTGCGGGGCGGGGCGTTCGCAAACCGGAGACGCATTCAGAGCGTCGCAAGGGGTCGAACGGATGATTCCTCCGGCGGTCGTTCGCTGACGCGACGGCCCGTCCGGCTGAGATTGCCGCGCGGCGACGGGCGCCCCCGACGCGGGCGAAGCTTCATCGTGGTTCGCCCGGTGGGCGCGTCAGGAGGCGGGCTGATCGCGGCCTTCGTATTCGAAGTAGCGAAAGTCCGCGGCTGCGCCGCCGCCGGAAACGTCAAAAGCGAACATGCCGACGAAGGCGCCGGTAAAGGACCGGTGTTCGCCGCCGCCGGCTTCGTCCGAGAGGATCGACGCGTCGAGAACCGGACCGACGTTGCGCCAGCCGCCAGGCGAAGCCCAGGCGAACTGTAGGCCGCTTCGTCAAGTCGGCCCCGAAGGCGACGTCGCGCTCGCCGAAGATCGGGCTCTGGCGGCATATGCCCGCCGCGCGTTCGACGCCGCCGAGCAGCAGTAACCCTCGCGGCGGCGAACGACGGACGCCAGCCCCGCCGCCGTTGCGCGGCGGGGTTTCTTTCCCGGCAAGGCGAGGCGCGTCGTTTGTCGAGGGTCGAGGACGCCCATTTCGAACCCGCCAGACGGACGTCCGCCAACGGTTGGGCGGTCCTCACCCTCACGATCCTGCCGGCGATCCTGATGTTTCTGATGGCGCAACGCTACATCGTCGCCGGCCTCACCGCCGGCGCGGTCAAGGGATGAACGCGCCGCTCGGCGATTGGCTTCAGCGCGCCGGCGTCACGCGACGGGCGCCGGCCCTGCGCTCGTCGCCAGGGAGGCGTTGGCGGCGGCGATCGACTCGGCGAGCGCGTCGAGGGCGGCGAAGGTTTCCGCGTTCGGCGCGCCCTTCGTCAACACCGGCTCGAAGAACTCGGCCTTGAACTCGCGCAGCATCTCCTTGAGCAGATCGGGCATCGTCGTTCCCCAACCGTAGGAGCCGATCATCGCCGCGAACCGCGTCTTGGGCGCCAGCGCGTTGACGAGGATCGCCGCGTAGGCGAGGCTCGGATGCGGTCCGGCCAGCACCGTCGGACTGGCGAAGACGACCGTCGAGGCGTCGACCAACGCCATCGACAGCACGCCCGAGTCGAGGCCGACCGCGTTGATGAGCCGCACCGGCAGACCTCTCTCCATCAGTCGGTCGGTCAGTCGTTCCACCATCGCGGCGGTGCTGTTGTACATCGACACGTAGACGATCAAGACCTCGGGCTTCACCTCGTCTGAAGTCCAGCGGCGGTAAAGGTCGGTGATGACGCTCGGCCTGAAGTGCACCGGTCCGTGGCTGGGCGCGATGATTTCCGGCTCGAGTTCCTCCACCCGCTTGAGCGCGCTGCGGCATTGGATGCGGTAAGGCGCCATGATCTCGGCGTAATAGCGCTTGGCCGCCACTTCGAACTGCGCTTCGTCGCCGACGGCAAGCTCGGACGCCGCGAGATGCGCGCCGAGGAAATCGCAGGGGAAGAAGATGCGGTCTTCTTCGAGGAAGACGCCCATCGTCTCCGGCCAATGCACCCAGGGCATGAAAACGAATTTCAGCGTCTTGCCGCCGAGCGAAAGCGCGCGCCCGTCCTTCGCCTCGAGGAACGCGCCGCGGTCGAGCGGCATCTCGTCGCACATCATCCGCCAGCAACGCGCGTTGGCGACGACCTTGGCCTTGGGGAAGAGTTCGAGCACCGCCGGTATCGAGCCGGCGTGATCGAGCTCGGCGTGGTTGGCGACGACGTAGTCGATCGTCTCGACCCCGGTCGCCTTCAAGGCGGCGATGAACGCTGCGGTCTTGGGTGGATAGACGGTGTCGATCAGGGCTGTCTTCTCGCCGCCCTTGACCAGATAGGAGTTGTAGCTGGTGCCGTCGGGCAACGGAACCAGCTCGTCGAATAGCTTGCGGTCCCAGTCGTTGGCGCGCAGCGAATAGACGTCGTCTTTGATTTTCACCGGGATCATGGCCGTCGCCTCCCGCGCGCCGCGCCCGCGGCGGCGCACGACCGCTTGGTTAGCGCGCTTGGCCGCCGGCTTCTGTCGGCTGGCCGACAGGCGCTGCGCCGCTGGGCCGCCTTAGCCCGGGTCGGGGCGCTCGCCGTCGAAGGATTCGATAAAGAGTTCGCGGCCTTCGAGAATTTCCGCGTCGGCGGCGGCGCATTCGGGGCAATCGAACCGGTAGTCCGGCGCCCGCCAGACTGCGCCGCAGGCGCGGCAGCGCGCCTTGGCCGCGATCTCTTCGACCTCGAGCGCGGCCCCATCGGCGAGGCCGCCTTCGGCGAGCGCCTCGAACGCGAGGCGGAGCTGGCGCGCGTCGATCCCGCGCAACCGGCCGACCTTCACCCGCACGCGCGAGATGCGGGCGATCCCATGCGCCTTGGCCTGCGCTTGCAGGATCGACAGCAGCCCGTTCGCCACGCTCATCTCGTGCACCCAGCGCCTCCTTCTCCAGCGGCGGGGCGAGCGGCCCGGCGGGCCCGCTCGGCCAAGCTTGCGCCATCCTGCCGCACCCTCGCTAGCGAAAGTGTCGGCCAGCCGACAGAACGGGTCGGGCGAAGGGGCTACTGCGATCGCCGAGGGTCGAAACGCGTCCGGAGGAAAGGCCTCTCGCCATGTTGGACCATCTGTCGATCGCTGCGTTGACGGCGTCGCCGACGACGCTGGCAGCGGTTGGGGCGGTCGTTCTGCTTCTGGGCGAGATCGCGGCCTTGCTCAGCCTGCCGAACCTCGCCTGGACGTTCGCGATTTCGACCGTCGCCGAGCTCGGCTACGTGCTGATCGGCCTGGGCGTGGGCGGACCGGCGGGCGACACCGGGGCGCTGATGCATCTTGGCTATCAGGCGGCGATGCGCGGCCTCGTGCTCGCCGCCGGCTGGCGCCTGGTCCGCCGCACCGGCTCGGCCAATCTCAACGCGCTCGCCGGCAGCGGTCGGCGCATGCCGGTCGCAGCGACGCTATTCGGCTTCGGCGTGTTCTCGGTGATGGGGCTGTCGCCTTTCAAGGGTTCGTTCTCGAAGTTCATTGTCCTCTATGCGGCGATCGAGCAGGGCCAGTGGCTGGTCGCGTTCGCCGGCACGCTGGCGACCATCGTCGCCGCGGTCTATTACATCCTGGTCGTCCAGAAGATCTGCCTCGAGCCGGCGACGCTGACGGTCGAGCTCGCGCCGGCGCCTCGGGCGCCGCTGGCCATCGCCTGGCTGCTGACGGCGCTGACGATTCTCATCAGCCTGTGGCCGGCGCCGTTCCTGCTCTTCGCCGCGCGCCTGGCCGGTTTTCCCGGCGCCGAAGGCGTGCCGCAATTCGAGACGCCGTGGGCGACGCCGGTCCTCGTCCCCTATCTCGGCGGCTTCGCCGTCTACCTCATCGGCCGCGCGTCGGCGCGGGGGCGCGACGTCGCCGCCGTCCTGCTGGCTGTCGCCACCGTCGCCGTCGTCGCCCTCGACGGCGGCCTCGACCCGGCCTCGCGACTGTTCGCGCTGCTGTTCTCCGGCGTCTGCTGCCTGATGATCGTCTATTCGATCGGCTACATCGGCCGCGCCGCGACCGCCAATCGCTACTACTTCTTCGCCTTCCTGATGGCCGGCTCGCTGATCGGCGTCGCGACGGCGCACGAGCTCGGCAACTTCTACGTCTTCTGGGAGCTGATGACCTGGACGTCGTACTTCCTGGTCATCCACGAACAGACTCCCAAGGCCCTGCGCGCCGGCCTCGTCTACTTCCTGATGTGCGCGGCGGGCGCCTATCTGATGAATTTTGGCATCCTGCTGACGCACGCCGAGATCGGCTCGTTCGAGCTCGCCGCGATCGCCGACAAGGCCAGCGTCATTCCGCCGCTCGCCGGCGCCGCCATCGTCCCCTGCCTGTTCGTCGGCTTCGCCGTGAAGATGGGCCTGGTTCCGCTGCAGAGCTGGCTGCCGCTCGCCCACCCGGAAGCGCCGTCGTCGATCTCCGGCCCGCTGTCGGGCGTGCTGACCAAGGCCGGCCTGCTCGGCATGGTCAAGGTGCTCTACGTCGCCTTCGGCGCCAGCGCGCTGGCGCGCTATGCCGTCAGCGGCCTCGACGCCAACACAGTGCTGATGAGTCTCGGCTGCCTGACGCTGATCTACGGCGAGATTCGCGCCCTGTTCGAGCGCGAGCTCAAGCGCATGCTGGCCTTCTCGACCATCGCCCAGATCGGCGAGATCGCCGCCGTCCTCGGCATCGGCACGGCGCTGGCGAGCGACGCGGCGCTGCTCCACGTCACCAACCACGCGATGATGAAGACGCTGCTGTTCTACGCGGCGGGCGCCTTCATCCTCAGGACCGGCGGCAAGCGAATCGAGGATCTCGCCGGGCTCGGCCGCGCGATGCCGTTCACCGCCGGCGCCTACGCGCTCGCCAGCTTCGCCATCATGGGCCTGCCGCCGTTCTCGGGCTTCGTCTCGAAGTTCTTCATGATCTACGCCGCGGCGATGGGCGGCCACATCGAGATCGCCGCGCTGATGCTGCTCGGCGGAATCATCGGCGTGATCTACTACACGCGCGTCGTCAGCTTCCTCTTCTACTATCCCCACAAGGGCGAAGGCGTCCGCGAGGCGCCGGTTCCGATGCTGGTTGCGATGGGCGTTCTCGCCGCGGCGATTCTCGTCGGCGGTTTCGCCCCCGGCTGGCAGCTCAATCTCATCGCCCAGGTCGGCGACCTGGCCGCGCTGCGCGGCGCGCTCGCCAGCGGGCCGTTGCCGGGCCTCGTCGCCGACTGGCCGGCCGGCGCGACCATCGCCATCGTCGGCGCGGTCGCGGTGGCGCTCGTCGGCCGGACCTCGGCGGTCTGGGCCGGACGGCTCGCGGTCGCGACGCTGGTTGCGGCGCTCGGCGGCGTGATCGCCCAGTCCGGGCGCTACGACCTGCTGTCGTTTTGCTTCGCCGTGCTGATCGCCGCCGTTGGCGCGCTCAACATGCTGCACTCCACCGCCTACCTCGCCGACAGCCATCGGCAGGGGCGCTTCTTCGCCGCCTTCACGGTGATGATCGCTGGCCTCATCGGCATGACGCAGGCCAAGGACATCTTCAGCTTCTTCGCCTTCTGGGAGCTGATGAGCTCCTGGGCGCTGTGGGCGGCGATCTGCCACGAGGAGACCGCCGCGGCGCGTCGCGAAGGCTTCAAGTACTTCATCTTCAACACCGTCGGCGCGAGCTTCATGTTCCTCGGCCTGGCGATGATTGCGGCGCGGGCGGGAACGTTCGAGTTCGCCGCGCTCGGCGCGGCGTTGCGGGGCCTCCCACCTGCAATCGTCGCGCCGGGCGTCGTCTTGGTGTTCCTCGGCCTGGTGATGAAGGCGGCGATGCTGCCGGTGCGCATCGACTACCAGATGCACCCGGCGCTCGCCCCGACCCCGGTCTCCGGCTACATCTCGGCGGTGCTGCTGAAGAGCGGCCCGTGGGGCGTGCTGAAGCTGTTCGTCGTGTTCGGCGGGGCGACGCTGTTTTCCAAGCTCGGCGGCGAGGTCAACGGCCAGCCGGTCATTCTCACCGTCATCTCGATCATCGCCGCCCTCACCATCCTCTACGCCGGCGCGATGGCGGCGATCCAGAACGGCGTCAAGCTGCTGCTCATCTATTCGACGGTGTGCCAGCTAGGCTACGTGCTGCTCGGCGTGTCGCTCGGCACGACGCTCGGCGTCGCCGGCGGTCTGATGCACTTCGTCAACCACATGATGCTGAAGGATGCGATGTTCCTGGTCGCCGGCGCGGTGATGGTGAAGAGCCACGCGACCATGCTCGACGAGCTCGGCGGGCTCGGCCGCCGCATGCCGTTCACCTTCGGCGTCTTCCTGCTGTCGGGCCTGTCGCTCGCCGGCGTGCCGCCGCTCAACGGCTTCTCGTCGAAGTGGTTGATCTACTATGCGGCCTTCCAGTCTGGCCATTGGGCGCTCGCCGTGGCGGCGATGATCGGCAGCCTGCTGACGCTCGCCGCGGTGATGAAGTTCGCCCACGCCGCCTTCATGGGGCCGCCGACCGCTCACGCGCTCGCCGCCGAGGAGGCGCCGGCCGCGATGCTGATCCCGATGGGCGCGCTTGCCGCGGCGAGCGTGGTCTTCGGCCTGTTCCCCGGCCTGCTGCTCGTGCCGATCGCGGCGATCGAGCGCGAGCTCGGCTTTGTCCCAATCGCCGCCTCGCTGCTTGGGCCGCTGCCCGGCCTCGAAGGTTGGAGCCCGCTGCTGCTGACGGCGCTGACGGCGATGTTCGCCATTCTGCTGCTGCCGTGGCTGCGGCTCGGGCGCGGCGCCGAGGTCGTGCGCAGCAGCGTCCATCTGTGCGGCGTCGTCGACATCGCCGCGGAAGAGATGCGGCCGGGCACGGCCAGGCTCTACGAGACCCCGGACGCGATCTTGCGCCGCGCCCTGTTCGCGCCGGAGCGTGCGGCCAAGCGCGAAGAGGCATGAGGGGGCGATGATGACCAGCCAACTCCCGATTGTGGTCGCTGCGCTCGTCTTTCCCGGCGGCGTGTTCGCGCTGGCGCTCGGTCTGGCGCTGAAGGGCGCCGACCGCCGCTTCGCCGCTCGGCTGCAGGGCCGCGTCGGACCGCCGCTTGCCCAGCCGTTCTTCGATGTCGTCAAGCTCGGCTTCAAGCGCACCATGGCGCCGGACGTCGCCTGCGCGCCGGTGTTCTTCGGCGCGCCGCTGGTCGGCGCCGTTTCGATGTTGCTGGCGATGACGCTGGTCCCGATCGCCGGCGTTTACGCGCCCGGGCCGATCGGCGGCGATCTGCTGGTGCTGATCTACCTGCTCGCCGTGCCGGGCGTGGCGTTGATGCTCGCCGGCTCGTCGTCCGGGTCTCCGTATGGCGCGATCGGCTTCTCGCGCGAGATGGCGATGATGCTCGCCTACGAGGGGCCGATCGTGCTCATCGTCGCCGCGGTGGGGCTGCGGGTCGGCCTGGCGACGGGGCAGGGGCCGACGTTCTCGCTGAGCGCGATCGTCGCCTACCAGCAGGCCCATGGCGCGCTGCTGTTCGATCCGGTCATGTGGCCGGCGGTCGTCGCCTTCGCCTTCTTCTATCCGGCCAATCTCGGCATCGTGCCGTTCGACATTCCCGAGGCCGAGACGGAAGTGCTCGAAGGCCCGCTGCTCGAATACTCGGGCCGGCCGCTCGCCTTGTTCAAGGTCATGTCGGCGCTGAAGGCGGTGGTGGTGCTCGGCCTCGGCGTCGCTCTGTTCATGCCGCTGCCGTTCTCCGGAATCGTCGGCCTGATCGGTTGGCTCGCGCAATTGCTGGCGCTGGCGCTGGTCGGCGTCACCGCGGTGCGGGTCGGCGCCGGGCGCATGCGCATCGACCAGGCGTTCGTCTTCTTCCTCAAGTGGCCGCTGGCGCTGGCGCTGGTGAGCGTCCTTGCCGCCGCCTATTTCTCTGCGGGAGTTGCGCCGTGACCCTCGTCGCCAGACTCAAGGACGTCGCCGCGCGCTCGCCGTGGCTCTATCGGATCAACTCCGGCTCGTGCAACGGCTGCGACGTCGAGACCGCCACCACCGCGCTGGTGCCGCGCTACGACGTCGAACGTCTCGGCTGCGTCTATTGCGGCAGCCCGCGCCACGCCGACATCGTGCTGATCACCGGACCGCTGACCCGGCATGTGCTCGCGGCGGCCCAGCGCGTCTACGCCGAAATTCCCGATCCGAAGGTGACGGTGGCGATCGGCGTCTGCCCGATCTCGGGCGGCATCTTCCGCGAGAGCTACGCCATCTGCGCGCCAATCGACCGGTACTTCCCGGTCGACGTCAACGTGCCCGGCTGCCCGCCGCGGCCGCCGGCGATCATCGAAGGCGTCGCCAAGGCGATCGCCATCTGGCGGCAGCGGCTGTGAGGAGGGCGCGATGAACTTTCTCACCCTCTTCGCCCGCAATCTCAGACGCGGCCCTTATACGGAGCGGTTTCCGTTCGGCCCGCCCGCGCCGGCGCCGAAGCGGCTGCGCGGCCGGATCGAATTCGAGGCGAAGCTCTGCGAAGGCTGCCTGCTGTGCGAGAAGCTGTGCCCGTCGGGCGCGATCCGCTTCTCGCGCACCGCCGCGGGCCTTGCCTTCGACTGCTGGCATTCGACCTGCGTCTTCTGCGGCACCTGCGCGTTTTATTGCCCGAGCGGGTCGATCCGACAGACGACCGACTGGAGCCTCGCCCATGTCGAGGCGGAGATGTTCGCGGTCGCCGAGCATGGCCTGATCCCGACGATCGTCTGCGCCGAATGCGGCGGCAAGGGGCTCGATACGGCGTCGAACGTCGCCAAGGTCCGTCCGCCGCTGTCGGACGAGGAATACGCGCAATTGCGCAGGCGCTGCCCGAAGTGCCGCAACAAGTTTCTCAGGAACCGGGGGAAGACCTCATGACCCGCTTGCCCGAGGATATCCAGGCTCAACTCGCCGCCGCCGCGCCCGCCGGGATCGACTATTCGTCGACGGCCTCGCCGCACGGCGCCGTCACCGCATGGTGCGGCCTGGCGAACAGCGAGGATCTCCTCGTCGTCGGCAAGATGTTGCTCCGGCTCGGCGCGCGGCTGGCGATGGTCTCGGCGCTGCAGCCGCCGCCGCCCGAAGCGGAAGAGGAAGACGAAGAGGCGCCCGAGGCGGGCGGCGAAGCGGAAACGGCCAAGCCGACGAAGGCGCCGCCCAAGACCTTCGGCGGCACGCCGATCGACGGGACCTCCTACGAGATCGACTACCATTTCGTGCTCGGCGGCGACTTCCTCACAGTGATCGTCTATCTGCCGGCCGGCGGCTCGATCGGCTCGCTCACGCCGCTGTTCCGCTCCGCCGACTGGCCTGAGCGCGAGATCATGGAGATGTACTCCATCGTTGTCCGCGACCATCCCGATCCGCGCCGCCTGTTCCTCGATCCGGCGATCGACACGGCGGCGCTCGAGCGGCTGATCCCATTCTCGACCCTGGTCAACGCCGCCAGCACCAAGGCGCTGTGGGACAAGGTCCTGGCGGCGAAGGGAGGGGCGTCATGAGCGCTGTCGGCTCGCCCAAGACCTACACCATCCCCGTCGGACCGCTGCATGTCGCGCTCGAAGAGCCGATGTATTTCCACATCGACGTCGAAGGCGAAACCGTGCGCGCAGTCGACATTCGCGCCGGCCACGTGCACCGCGGCGTCGAGTACCTGGCCACCAAGCGCTCGATCTACCAGAACGTCGTGCTGGTCGAGCGCATTTGCGCGCTGTGCTCCAACAGCCATCCCGAGACCTTCGTCATGGCCTGCGAGCAGATCGCCGGCCTCGATATCCCTGAGCGCGCGGCTTACCTCCGGGTGATCGCCGCCGAGATCAAGCGCATCGCTTCGCATCTGTTCAACGTCGGCATCCTGGCGCATCTGACCGGCTACGACACCCTGTTCATGCACGCCATGCAGGTGCGCGAAATCATGCAGGACGTGAAGGAGACGTTGTTCGGCAACCGCATGGACATCGGCGCGCTGTGCATCGGCGGGGTGCGCTACGACCTTGACGCCGAGACGATCGCCTATCTTTCCGCCGCGCTCGACAAGCTCGCGCCTGAAGTCGACGCGCTCGCCGGCGTCTACCGTCGCAACCACACGATCCTGCGCCGCTCGCGCGGAATCGGCCTGCTGACCAAGGAGCAGGCGATCGCTTGCGCGACGGTCGGCCCGGTGGCGCGCGCCTGCGGATTGGAATACGACGTGCGCGTCGCCGCGCCCTACGCCGCCTACGACCGCCTGAAAGTCGACGTGCCGACGCTGGTCGACGGCGACGTGTGGTCGCGGGCGATGATCCGGCTGACCGAGATCGGCGTCTCGATTCAGCTCCTGCGCGACTGTCTGCGCGATCTGCCCGGCGGCCCGACCCGTCTTCCCGATCGGCCCGACATTCCCGCCGGGCGCGCGATGGGCAAGTGCGAAGCGCCGCGCGGCGAGCTCGTCTATTTTCTCAAGACCACCGGCGCCGACGAGCCCGAACGGGTGAAGTGGCGCGTGCCGAGCTTCCCCAACTGGGACGCGCTCGGCTTCATGCTGCGCGGCGCGAAGATCGCCGACATCGCCATCGTCGTGAACAGCATCGATCCATGCGTGTCCTGCACGGAGCGCTGAACGCGCGTCGGCCTCAGTAAGCCGCCGCGACAAGGAGAAGGAGACGAAACATGGCCCATCAGATTCTCGCCGACGCCTGCACCGGCTGCGGCGCCTGTGAAAGCGAATGCCCGAACAAGGCGATTTCGCATAAGGGCAAGCTGTTCAAGATCGACCCGAAGAAGTGCAAGGACTGCGAGGGCGATTTCGATACCCCGCAATGCGCCGATATCTGCCAGACGGGCGCCTGCGTGCCGCTCGAGCAAGCGGCCTGAGTCGTCGAAGGGAGCGAATCCGATGGACGTCTACGAGGAGCTCATTCGTGAGCGAGACGCGGGGCGCTGCTGCGCCCTGGCGGTGATCGTCAACGCGACCGGCTCGATCCCGTCCTATGAGACGGCGAAGATGCTGGTGCGCGAGGACGGTTCGATCGTCGGCACCATCGGCGGCGGCGCCGGCGAGGCGGCGGTGATCCGCGAGGCGAGGGCGGTGATCGCCTCCGGCAGACCGAAGCTGGCTTCCTTCGATTTGCACGAGAATCCGCGGATGGACCTCGGCATGGTGTGCGGCGGCAGTCTCAACGTTTTCATCGAGGCGATTTGTCCGCCGCCGGTCGCCTATCTGTTCGGCGCGGGCCATGTCGGGCGCCTCACCGCCCAGGCGGCCAAGCTGGCGCGCATCGGAGTCGAGGTGATCGACGACCGCCCCGAGTTCGCCAACCAGGAGCGCTTCCCCGACGCGCGCGCGATTCACGCCGGGGAAATGGAAGAGTCGTTCAAGGCGTTGAGGCCGAACCCCCGCTCGCTCGTCTTCATCGCCACCCGCGGCCACGTGTTCGACGCGCGCGCGCTGCGCTGGGCGGTCGATACGCCCGCCGCCTACATCGGCATGATCGGTTCGCGGCGCAAAGTGAAGGTCGTCTACGATAAGCTGAAACTGGACGGGGTGACCGATGAGCAGTTCGCCCGCGTCCTCGCGCCGGTCGGCTTGGACATCGGCGCCGTGACCCCGGAAGAAATCGCCATTTCGGTCGTCGCCGAAATGATCGCCACGATCCGCAAGTCGGACGCCGCGCGCCCGGCGATGCGCAACATGCGCGAAGTCGCCGCGGCGGCCGAGCGCAAAATCCCACAGTCGAAGTCGGAAGTCCGCGACGCTCCGGAGATCCAGTTCTCGCCCGACGGCGAGGCCGGATGGTCCGTCGGCACGGAATCGAAGCTCTGAAGGAGAGACGACATGAAGCGAACGCTACTGAACGTGAACGGCGTCGACCGCTGGGTCGTCGCCGAAAAGACCGCCACCCTCGCCGACGTCTTGCGCGAGCAGATGTTGCTGACGGGTTGCAAGGTCTGCTGTGAAGACGGGCAATGCGGCTCGTGCACGGTCATCGTCGACGGCAAGCCGGACCGTAGCTGCCAGACCCCGATCGAGAAGCTCGCGCCCGGCGCCAAGATCGTCACGATCGAGGGCGTCGGCACGGCTGAAAAGCTGCATCCGCTGCAGGTCGCCTGGATGGCGCATGGCGGGGCGCAGTGCGGCGTCTGCACGCCAGGCTTCATCATGTCGGCGAAGGTGCTGCTCGACAACAACAAGTCGCCGACGCGCGAGCAGGTGCGCTCGTGGTTCAATCGCAACCGCAATCTCTGCCGCTGCACCGGCTATAAGCCGCTGGTCGACGCGGTGATGGACGCGGCGGCGATCATGCGCGGCGAAAAGACGGCGGAACACGTGCTGGCCAAGCCGAAGGACAACGGCTCGATCCTCGGCACGCGTTACCAGCGGCCTTCGGCGCTCGCCAAGGTCACCGGGACGTGGGACTTCGGCGCCGACCTCGCCCTGCGCATGCCGGCCAACACGCTGCGGCTGGCGCTGACGCAAGCCAAGGTTTCGCATGCCAACATCAAGAGCATCGACACGAGCGAAGCCGAAAAGATGCCGGGCGTCGTCAAGGTCGTCACCTGGAAGGACGTCAAGGGCAAGAACGCGATCACCGGCCTCATCACCTTCCCGACCAACAAGGGCGACGGCTGGGATCGGCCGATCCTGTCCAAGGAAAAGGTGTTCCAGTTCGGCGACGCGATCGCCATCGTCGCTGCCGACACGGTGGAACATGCGCGTGCGGCCGCCGACAAGGTCAAGGTCGACCTTGAAGTGCTGCCGGCCTACATGTCCGGGTTCGCGGCGCTCGCGCCCGACGCGCTGGAGATCCATCCCGGCGTGCCGAACGCGTATTACGAGCAGGGCGTGGTCAAGGGCGCCGACACCAAGCCGCTGTTCGACAAGGCGAAGGCGTCGGTCGACATCACCACCTATTGCAGCCGCCAACCGCATCTGCATCTGGAGCCGGATTGCGGCGTCGCCTATGTCGACGACGACGGCGTGTTGACGATCCAGTCGAAGAGCATCGGCGTGCACCTGCATCACGCAATGATCTGCCCCGGCATCGGCGTCGCGCCGGACAAGCTGAGGCTGATCCAGAACCCGTCGGGGGGAACCTTCGGCTACAAGTTCTCGCCGACGATGGAAGCGCTGCTCGGCGTCGCGGCGCTGGCGACCGGGCGTCCGGTGTCGCTGGTCTACAATCAGTACCAGAACATCACCTACACGGGTAAGCGTTCGCCGGGCAACGTCAACATCAAGCTCGCTTGCGACGCCAACGGCAAGCTCACGGCGATGGAGACCGACTGGTGGATCGATCATGGTCCGTATTCTGAGTTCGGCGATCTGCTGACGATTCGTCAGGCGCAGTTCGTCGGCGCCGGCTACCATCTCGAAAACATCCGCGGCCACGGCCGGACGGTCGCCACCAACCATGCGTGGGGATCGGCGTTCCGCGCCTACGGATCGCCGCAGTCGTTCCTGGCGTCCGAAATCGCCATCGACATGCTGGCGGAAAAAATGGGCGAAGACCCGTTCGAGTTCCGTTACAAGAACCTCTACAACGAGACCTCGACGACGCCGACTGGGCAGAAGCCGGACGTGCTGGTGGTCGGTAAGCTTTTCGACATGATCCGGCCGAAGTACAAGGAGGCCAAGAAGCGTTGCGCCGAACTCTCCACGCCGGAGAAGAAGCGCGGCGTCGGCATCTCGCTGGGCATCTACGGCTGCGGCCTCGACGGGCCGGACAGTTCGGAAGCGAGGGTCGAGCTGACGCCGACCGGCGTCACCGTCTACAACTCGTGGGAAGACCACGGCCAGGGCGCCGATCTCGGCGCGCTGACCATGGCGCACGAGGTGCTGCGGGTCGCCGGGATCAAGCCGGAGCAGATCAAGCTGGTGATGAACGACACCGCCTTGCCGAACTCCGGCCCGGCGGGCGGCAGCCGCTCCAATGTGTTCACCGGCAACGCCACCCGCGTCTCGGCGGAAATGCTGTTGAAAGCGATGCGCAAGCCGGACGGCGCGTATCGCACCTACGCCGAAATGTGCGCCGAGAAGATTCCGCTGGTCTACGACGGCAAGTGGGTGGCGGCGGCGTGCTCGGCGTGCAGCTCGGAAACAGGGCAGGGCGCTCCGTTCCCGGTCTACATGTACGAAGTCTTCATGCCCGAGGTCGAAGTCGACATGGAGAGCGGCGAAGCGAAGGTGGTCAAGTTCACGACCGCAGTCGATGTCGGCACGATCATCAACCGCGCCACCGTCGACGGTCAGATCTACGGCGGTCTTGCTCAGGGCGTCGGACTCGCTCTGACCGAGGACTTCGAAGATCTGGAGCTGCACACGACGCTGAGAGATTGCGGCATCCCCTATCCGAAGGACATCCCGGACGACATGGAGATCCTCTATCTCGAAACGCCGCGGCCGCTCGGACCGTTCGGCGCGGCGGGCGTCGGCGAGGCGCCGTTGACGGCGCCGCATCCGGCGATCCTCAACGCCATCTACAACGCCTGCGGCGTGCGCATCTTCCGCGTGCCGGCGCTGGCGGACGTGATCAAGCTGGAGCTCGACGCGAAGAAGGCGCGCCAAGCCCCCAAGCACGCCGAACACGTCTGACGGCGTTTGAAGCGTAGGGACGAGCCGCCGCTCTCTCACAAGAGGCGACGGCTCGCTCCGCTTGCGAGAGTCCCGGCCATGGACGGTCAGCGCGTCAAAGCGTGGGAAGCCCGCTGCATCGAGGAGCAGCCGCCGGCGTGTTCGGTCGGCTGCCCGCTGCGCGTCGACGTTCGCGGCATGTTGGCGAAGGCCAAGGCCGGCGATTTCGCCGGCGCTTGCGCGATCTACGCCCGCTCCGTCGCGCTTCCCGCCGTGCTCGGCCGCATCTGCGATCATCCTTGCGAGACCGTCTGCCGCCGCGCCGAGGCGGGCGGCGCGATCCGCATCGGCGCGGTCGAGCGCGCCTGCGTCGAGGCGGCCGCCGAAACGATCCGCCGCGCGCCGCAGCGCGCGCGCAAGGCCAAACGCGTCGCCGTGGTCGGCGCCGGACTTTCCGGCCTCACCGCCGCCTTCGACCTGGCGATGAAGGGATGTGCGGTTACGGTGTTCGAAGCCGAACCGCGCCCGCTGACCCGGCTGACGCGCGACTATTCCGGCGCGCTGCCGCCCGCGGCGATCGAGGCCGACGTCGCCGCGCTGGTGAAGCTCGGCGTCGAGGTCTTCTGCCAATCGCGCGTCGAGGGCGGCGCCGGGCCGCTCGGGCTGGAGACGTTGATCGACGACTACGATGCGGTTCTGCTGGCGATCGGCGCCGGGTCGGCGGCCCCATTCGCCGGCGCGCTGAACGTGACAGTTGAGGGCCAAGTCGCAATTGACCCGACGACCCGCGCCGCCAGTCGCGCTAAGGTCTTCGGCGGCGGCGCGCCGGGAGCGCCTTATTCGCCGATTCGCGCGGCCGCCGACGGCCGTCGCGCCGGGGCCTCGATCGATCGCTTCCTGCAAGGCGCGTCGCTGACCGCGAACCGCGCCGACGACGCCGTCGCAGGCTCGTGCCTCTACGTCAACGTCGCCGCGCAGGCTTCCGTTCCGCCGATCGCTCCCGCCGCGCCGCAGTCCGGCTACAGCGGCGCCGAGGCGAGCGCCGAGGCCGGCCGCTGTTTCCCCTGCCGATGCATGGAATGCGTCAAGGCGTGCGAATTCCTCCGCCATTACGGGACCTATCCGAAACGCTACGTGCGCGACATCTACAACAACGTCAGCATCGTCATGGGCCTGCGCAAGGCCAATCGCATGATCGACAGCTGCACGCTGTGCGGGTTGTGCGACACGTTGTGTCCGAACGACCTCGCCATGGGCGAGGTCTGCCTCGAGGCGCGCCGCGATATGGTCGACAGCGGCCACATGCCCGCCTCGCACCACGACTTCGCGCTGCGCGACATGGCGCACAGTCGCTCGGAGGCGGCGGCCTTCGCCCGCCGCCAGCCCGGCCGCGCCGAATGCGCCGTCGCCTTCTTTCCCGGCTGCCAGCTGTCGGCGTCGTCGCCCTGGCACGTCGAGCGCATCTACGCCCATCTCGCCGCGAAGATCCCCGGCGGCGTCGGCCTGATGGTCGATTGCTGCGGCGCCCCGGCGCTGTGGAGCGGCCGGCGCGCCCTTCACGAGGAGGTCGCCGCGAGCCTGCGCGAGACTTGGCGCAGCCTCGGCGAGCCTGAGATCGTCACCGCCTGCTCGACCTGCCTGAAGACGCTCGGCGAATTCTTGCCCGAGATGAAGGCGCGCTCGCTATGGACCGTGATCGACGAGATTGGCTGGCCGGATGGCGCGCGGCCGCGCCGCGCCGGGCCGCTGGCGATTCACGACCCCTGCACCGGACGCCGCGCGATCGACGCGCAGCGCGCGGTGCGGCGCCTCGCCGCGGGGCTCGGCGTCGAACTGCGCGAGCTCGGCGGCGCGGAGCTGACGACCTGCTGCGGCTTCGGCGGCCTGGCGTCGTTCGCCAACCCGGAAGTCACCGACAAGATCGTCGACCGGCGCATCGAGGAGAGCGCCGACGACTATCTCACCTATTGCGCAATGTGCCGCGACAATTTCGGCCGCCACGGCAAGCGCTCGGTCCATCTGCTCGACCTCGTCTTCCCCTCGCCCGAGGGCGGCGATCCGGCGGCGCGGCCCGATCCGGGCTTTTCCTTGCGCCGCGACAATAGGGCGCGCCTCAAGACGCGTATGCTCCGCGAGGTGTGGGGAGAAGACATGGCGGACCCGACGCCCGAGATTGCGCTCATCGTGCCCGAGGCCGTGCGCGCCGACATGGAACGCAAACTGATCCTGGTCGAAGACGTCGCGCGCGCGATTGCCGAAGCCGAGGCGAGCGGCCGCAAGCTGAAGGACAAGGCGACCGGCCGTTCGATCGCGACGCTCAGAATCGGCGAATTCACCTGTTGGGCCGAATACGAGGCAACGGCGCGCGGCTTCCTGCTGCATCGGGCCTGGGGCCATCGCATGCAGGTGGAGGCGAAGCCGTGACCGCCGCGCCGGAAGCCGACAAGCCGCCGGAACTCGCCAATCTCGTCTGCGGCGCCTGCGACGCGCCGCTCGAGATGGGCAAGGTCGAGGCTTTCTATCTCGGCCAGAGTTTCCCGGTCGAGCTGCCGCGCTGTCCGTCCTGCGGCTTCGTCTACGTCTCGGAAGAGCTCGCCCTCGGCCGCATGCTGAAGGTCGAGCAGGCGCTGGAGGACAAGTGATGCTGCGCGCGCCGCCAGAGCGGGAAGGGCTGTTCGGCTGCGGAACGCTGCGCGACGGCGCCGGCGAGCCGCTGCGCCCCGGCGGCCTGGCGCTGACGCGCGAACTGATCGATCGCGCCGGTTTCCGCGCCGGCGAAACGGTCGCCGACGTCGGCTGCGGACTCGGCGCGTCGACGCGGCTGTTGCGTGACCGCGGCGTCGCGGCGATCGGCGTCGATCTCCTCGCCCCCTTCGACGCCGGCGCGCGCGGCGAAGCGCCGCCGCTGGTTGTCGCCGACGCCGCTCGACTGCCCTTCGCCGACGACAGCCTCGACGGCGTGCTGGCGGAATGCAGCCTGTCGCTGACCGCTGATCGCGCTCTCGCCCTCACCGAGTGGCGCCGCGCGCTGCGGCCCGGCGGCCGGCTGGCGCTGAGCGACGTCTATCGCCGCGACGGCGGCGGGGCGGGACGGATCGCGACGCGCGAGGCGCTGTGCGCGGACCTCGCGGCGGCCGGGTTCCGCGTCGAGGCGTTCGAGGATCGCTCGGAAGCGCTGAAGAGCTGGGCCGCGCGGTTCATCTTCCGGTTCGGCTCGCTCGACCCGCTGTGGGGCGACGGTTGCGCAGCCGATCCGGGTTCGGCCGGCAAGGCGCGGCTTGGTTACGCCCTGCTGGTCGCAGCCAAGTCCGGCCAACGCGCGTCGGCGGGAGGCTGACATGGACGACGAGTCGTTCCGCATCGCCGAATTGCTGCTGCAGGGCTACACCTGCGGCCACGTGCTCGCCAAGCTCGCGCTCGAGGCGCAGGGACGCGACAACCCCGATCTGGTGCGCGCGATGTCCGGTCTCGCGCTCGGCATGGGCTGCGGCCTCAACTGCGGTTCGCTGAGCGGCGGCTGCTGCGTTCTCGGGCTCTATGGCGGCCGGGCCAACGACGACGAGCAGGTGCATCCGCGCTACGACCTGATGATCGAGCAATTCTCCGCCTGGTTCGTCGACGCGACGGCGAAGAAATACGGCGGCGTCAACTGCAAGGAGATCATCAACTTCGATCCTGCGCTGATGCAGCAGCGCTGTCCCGGCCTGATCCTCGAATGCTGGCGGAAGATCAAGGAGATCCTCGCGGAACACGAGATCGACGTCGCCGGGCCGGTCCCGGCGGCGTGGGAGGAGGACTAGAGCATGGCTGAACGCGCCGACCGCGATCCCGCCGCGACGATCGTCGCGATCGTTCTGGCCGCCGGTTTCTCCTCGCGCATGGGCGCCTTCAAGCCGCTGCTGCCGTTCGGCGAGCGAACGCTGATCGACCATTTCGTGACCAACCTGCGGGAGGCGGGCGTCGAGCGCATCCACGTCGTCACCGGCTTCCAGGCGGGCGATCTGGCGCCGGAGCTGACGCGGCTCGGCGTCACGCGCGCGCACAATCCGGATTTCGCCGCCGGCATGTTCTCGAGCGTGCGTGCGGGCGTCGCCTCGCTGCCGGCGGACGTCGAGGCATTCCTGCTCGCGCCGGTCGACATGCCGCTGCTGCGCCCGTCGACGATCGTGCGGGTCTTGCGCGCCGCCGCGGCGCGCGATTCGACGATCGTCTATCCGACCTTTCGCGGCAAGCGCGGCCACCCTCCGTTCGTCCGTCGCGCCTTGTTCGCCGAGATCCTCGATAGCGACGGCGACGGCGGCCTGCGGGCGCTGCTCGCTCGCCACGAAGACGAGGCGAGCGAAGTCGCCGTGTTCGACTGGGGATGCCTGGTCGACATGGACCGTCGCCACGACTATCGCCGGCTCGCGGCGGCGTTGGCCGGACATCGCATGCCCGACGTCGCGGAATGCGAGACCATGTTCGACGCGGCTGCGACGCCCGAAGCGACGCGCCGCCACGGTCGCGCCGTCGCCGCGCTGGCGACGAGATTCGCGCGGCGGCTGCAAGCGGCCGGCGAGGCGATCGATCCGGACCTGGCGCGCGCGGCGGCGCTCGTCCACGACATCGCCAAAGGCCGCCGGCGCCACGCCGAGGCGGGCGCCGCGCTGCTGCGCGAGTTCGGCTTTCCCGAGGTCGCCGCCCCGGTCGCGCGTCATATGAATCTCGCCTTCGACGCGGGGCGAATCGACGAGAGCGCAATCGTCTACCTCGCCGACAAGCTCGTCCGCGGCGAGACACGCGTTTCGCTGGAGACGCGCTTCGGCTCGGCGCTCGACCGGTTCGCCAACGATCCGTCGGCGCTGGCGGGCGTGCAGCGGCGGCTCGCCAGCGCCCAGGCGATCTGCGCGGCGCTCGAGGCGCGCATCGGGTCGCTTGCAATCGACGACGGAACGAGGCTTGCGCTGTCGGCGGGAGAAGGGTCATGGCCTGCTGCGATCGCCGTATGAGTCTCGGCGCCACCGAGAGCGTCTGCCCGACCTGCCTCGCGACCGTTGCCGCGGAGCGCTTCGCCGAAGGCGACGTCGTCTATTTGCGCAAGACCTGCCCGGAGCACGGCGCGGTCGCCACGCCGATTTGGCGCGGCCTCGATTCCTATCTGCGCTGGGGATTGGCGCCGCGCGCCTATTCGCCCCCGGCGGTTTCCGCCATCCCGGTCGAGCGCGGCTGCCCGCACGACTGCGGCCTCTGCTCCGAGCATCGTCAGCAGAGCTGCTGCGTGCTGCTGGAGGTGACCTCGCGCTGCGACCTCGCCTGTCCGGTGTGCTACGCGTCGGCGCGCCGCGACGGTGTCGACGCCAGCCTGACCGAGATCGAGGGCTGGCTCGACACGCTCGCCGAAGCGGGCGGGCGCGTTCACATCCAATTGTCGGGCGGCGAGCCGACGACGCGCGACGACCTGCCCGAGATCGTCGCCCGTGTGCGCGCGCGCGGCTTCGAATTCGTGCAGCTAAACACCAATGGCGTCCGCATCGCGCGTGAGCCCGCCTATCTCGCCGCCCTGGCGGCGGCGGGGCTCGATTGCGTCTTCCTGCAATTCGACGGCGTGACCGACGACGTCTATCGGCGACTGCGCGGCGCCAAGCTGACGCGGCTCAAGGCGCAGGCGGTCGACAATTGCGGCGAAGCCGGAATCGGCGTGGTGCTGACGCCGACGCTCGTTCCTGGCGTCAATGTCGGCGAGATCGGCGCCATCGTCGACTTCGCTGTCGCGCATATGCCGGCCGTGCGGGCCGTGCACTTTCAGCCGGTCAGCTATTTCGGACGCTGCTTGGCCGAACCCGACGCGGCCTCGCGCATCACCTTGCCCGAAGTCATGGCGGCGTTGATCGCCCACAGCGGTGGGACGATCCGCCTCGACGACTTCCGTCCCGGCTCGGCCGAGAATCCCTATTGCTCGTTCAGCGGCCGCTTCGTCGTCGATTCCGCCGGGCGCATGCGGCCGGCGGCCGATGCGCGGCCTTCCTGCTGCGGCGCTCCGGTCGAGCCGCAGCGTTCGACGTGCTGCGGCGCGGCGCGGCCGAGCCCCGACGTCGCGCGCGAACGGCGCTACGTCGCGGGGCAGTGGACGCGCGCCGATCGCGCCGCCGCGCCCGTCGCCGGGCTTGACGCCTTCGACGCCTTCCTCGCCAATCAGGAGCGCACGCTCGGCCTGTCCGGCATGGCGTTCCAGGACGCCTGGACGCTTGACCTCGACCGGCTGCGCCAGTGCCACATCCACGTCGTCGCGCCTGACCGGCGCGTGATCCCATTCTGCGCTTACAACCTGACCAGCCGCGACGGTCGCCCGCTCTACCGGTCGCCGGTCGCCGTCCGCGAGTCGGTCGCGTGAGCGCGGCGACGCTCGATCCCTGGATGGCGGCGCGCATGGGGCTCGCAGCGCCGTTGACGCGCGCAGCGGTCGACGCCTGGGGACTCGCGCGGCTCAACCAAACGATCGTCCACGCGCGCGCGGCGAGCCCGTTTTACCGCGCCCGGCGCGACTTTCCGGATAGCCCGCTCGCCAGGATCGAAGAGCTCGCGCGCCTGCCGTTCACCACGGCCGCCGACCTGCTCGCCGACGATCCGCCGCTGCTGGCGCTGTCGCAAAGCGCCGTCGCGCGTGTCGTCACCCTCGAGACCTCAGGCACCAGCGGTCCGCCGAAGCGGCTCCATTTCACGCCCGACGACCTGGAATCGACCGTCGATTTCTTCGACCACGGCATGGCTCTGTTCACCCGGCCGGGCGACCGGGCGGCGATCGCCTTTCCCGGCCGCCATCCCGGCGGCGTCGCCGCGGGGCTCGCGATCGCATTGCGCCGCCTCGGCGCCGTTCCCGTCGCCGCGCCCTCGCCGCTCGATCCGGTCGCGCTCGCCGGTTGGCTGCGCGAGACGCGGCCCGACGTCGTCGCCGGGCCGCCAGTCCCGCTGCTGGCGGCGGCGCGCGTCGCCGCCAACGACGGCGGCGCGCCGATCCGCGCGCGCGCCGTCCTGCTGAGCTCCGACCACGTCGCCGACAGCCTTGCGTGCGGCCTTGAGGCGACCTGGGGCGCCGAGGTCTTCCGCCACTGGGGCATGACCGAGACGGGCTACGGCGGCGCGGTCGATTGCGCCTTCCATTGCGGCTGCCATCTGCGCGAGGACGAGCTGTTGGTCGAAATCGTCGATCCCGACACGGGCGCGCCGGCGCCGGCCGGCGCAGTCGGCGAAGTCGTCGTTTCGACCCTGCGGCGGCGCGGCGCGCCGTTGTTGCGCTATCGCACCGGCGATCTCGCGCGGCTGATCGAGGCGCCCTGTCCGTGCGGATCGGCGCTGAGACGGCTCGTCGGCTTTGCCGGCCGCGTCGGCGCGGGCGCGCTTCTGCCGGGCGGCGACACGCTGACCCTGCCGCGGCTCGACGAGGCCTTGTTCGCGCTTGAGGCGGTCAGCGACTTCGTCGCCGTCCTCGACAGAGGCGCGCCGGCGACGCTGACGCTGTCGATCGCCGCGCCGGCGCCCGTTCGCGTCGCCGCGACGCTGGCGGCCGTGCGTGCGCGGCTCGCCGAAGACCCGATCGTCGGCGCGGCGCTGCGGGCCGGCGCCCTGCGCGTCGAGGCCGCTTTCGCCGACGCCGTTGCGCTTTCGTCCCCCGCCAAGCGCCGGTTGACGATAAGGGAGGCAACGCCATGCGCACAGCGCTGCTGATCCGTCACGGCGCGGTCGGCGACGGGGCGGAGGAACGCTTTCTCGGCGCCGCCGACTTGCCAATGAGCCCGGCCGGCGAAGCCCAAGTCCGCGAGCTCGCCGCGCGCCTGCGCCTGCGCGCCATTCCAGATGCGATCTATTGCAGTGATCTTTCGCGGTCGCTGCGGACAGCGGAACTGTTGGCGGACGAATCCGCCATCCCGATCCGCGTTCGCCCGGCGCTGCGTGAAATCGAGATGGGCGATTGGCAAGGCCTGTCGCGGCGCGAAATCGCCGAACGCCGGCCTGAAGACTACGCGGCGCGCGGGCGCGACATCGCCAATTTCCGTCCGCCCGGCGGCGAGAGTTTCGCCGACCTCGTCGAGCGCGTGCTGCCGTGCTGGCGCGAACTCGTCGAAGACCGCGAGACGCAAGTCGTCGCGATCGCCGGCCACGCCGGCGTCAATCGGGTCATCCTTTGTCATCTGCTCGGAGCCCCGCTCGCCAATCTGTTCCGAATTGCGCAGCGTCTGGCCTGCGTCAATGTCGTCGAGTGGCGGAAGAACGAGCCGGTCGTCACCCTCATCGACGGAGAGCGCCTGTGAGGCGGGACGATTCTCAGGCGGCGCGCGCGTCGACCTCTCCGGCGGCGGAGGAGCCGTCCGCGGCGAGCGCCGGCGTCGAATTTGGCGAATATCAGTTCGTTCAATACGAACGATCGGCCCAGATGAACGAGACAAATCCGTGCGCGCGGGCGTATGAAGGCCGTCAAAACGCCTCGGCGCGCGAAGATTGCCAGAATGCAATTTGCAATGTTGACGCAGGTCAATGCTGCGAAGCGCCGCTGCGCAATGATTTTACACGAGCGGTTCGCAAAGGCCGAATCCCAGCAAGGTCGGCGCCGCGACCTCGGGTGAGGAGATCTCTCTTGCCCGCAGACGAGTCCAGGGAGGAAGGTCGCCAACCTTCGCGCCCGACCGCGCGACTGGCGCCGGATGCGGCGATCGCCGCGCGACGGAAATACCTGTTTGAAGGCGTCGAGCCGGGCAGAGAGGTTCCTGCGCCGATCTTGCGGTCATGGGAGCGCAGTTTCGCGCTCGGCTTGAACATGACTTCGCGGCCCGGCCTCGATCTGCTGTCGCAGCAGAAGTTGCGCGAGGCGCAGCAGCGCAACGAAATCCTGGTGCGGGCGGCGCGCGGCGAGATGGAGGCGCTGTGTCGCGACGCGAGCGTCGCCGGCGTTGTCGTCGTCCTCACCGATCCGCACGGGCTTGTCCTTTGCCGCCTCGGCGAAGGCGCATTCGCCGAAAAGGCGGCGGAGGTCGCGTTGCGGCCCGGCGCCGCCTGGGAGGAGAAAGCGGCCGGCACGAACGCAATCGGCGCGGTGCTGGCGGAGCGCCAGCCGATCTCGGTGATCGGCGGCGAACATTTCTTCGAAGCCCACAGCATTCTCAGTTGCTCGGCGGCGCCGATCTTCGATCCCTACGGCGCGATCGCCGGCGTGCTGGACCTCACCAACGCCTCCAATCAGCCGCAGGCGCTGACGATGGCGCTGGTGAACCGCGCCGCAGAACAGATCGAGCGGGCCTTGTTCGACGCCCAGTTCCGCAACTGCGAACAGATGCACTTCCACTCCGATCCCTATCTGATCGGCAGCCCGCACGAGGGCAGCCTGGCGTTCGAGGGCGATCGCCTGGTCGGCGCCAACCGCAACGGAATCTCGCTGCTTGGACTCGACTGGCCGGCGCGCGGCGCCCTCAGCTTCGACGAGTTGTTCACCTTCGAGCAGGCCGCGATCAGCCACAATGCCTCGTCGGACGATTGCGCCGTTCAGACGAAGAAAGGCGAGGTTTTCTACGCTCGCCTGCAGCCGCGGCCTCGCATTCATCGCAGCTGGTCGCCCGCTCAGCCGGCCGCCATGGAACCGCCCAAGGATCTGACCCTGACGCAGATCATCGACCGGATCCTGGCCGGGCCGTACGCGCGCCTGATCACGATCCGGCGAGTCAAGACCGGTCAGCTCATCTACGGCGCCGACGAAGAAAAGGCCGTCCAGGAAGGGCTGGTCGTCGTGCGCAGCGGCCGGCTCAGGTGCTTCGCCTCCTTCGACGGCAAGGAGCTGACCCTGTTCACCCTCGACGCCGGCGACGCGCTGCCGATCAACGAGGCCTCGATGTTCGAGGTCAAGCACGACGGAGAGATCGTCATCTTCAGCGGCAAGGCGTTCCAGGAACTGGCGCAGTGCGATCCCGACCTCGCGCGTTCGGCGATGCCGGCGATCAGCCGCATGCTGCAACAATCGGCGCGGATGACCGAGGACATCGTCTTTCGATGCGTCAAACACCGCCTCGTTCGCGCGCTGTGCGACGTGGCGGCGCGCGACGGTCGCCATTGCAAAGAGGGCGTCGTGCTCGACGCGCCGCCCAGCGCCGAGGAATTCGCGATGCATATCGGCGCGACCCGCCAATCGGTGTCGACGATCATCGCCGAGCTGATCCGCGATCGCGCGATTCGCCGTCTCGACGCCTCGGCGATCGCGATCGCCGATCTCGAACACCTGAAGGCGATGCTCGCGTGAGGCGATCGGCCGCCTTGCGCCGAGAAAGAGGAGATATGCGATGTGCGAGAGTTGCGGCTGTGGGTCGCACGGCGGCGAGACGATCGTCGTGCGCGAGAACCTGCTGGCGGCCAACGACCGCGTCGCCGCGCATGTGCGCAAGCATCTCGACGCTCATCGCGTCCTGGCGATCAATCTCATGTCCTCGCCCGGCGCCGGCAAGACCAGCCTCCTGGAGGCGACGATCGCCGCGCTGCCGCCGGGCGTCCGCGTCGCCGTGATCGAGGGCGACCTCGAGACGGAGAACGACGCGGAGCGCATCCGCCGGCGCGGCGTGAAGGCGGTGCAGATCACCACCGGCGTCGCCTGCCATCTTGACGCGACGATGGTCCACGACGCGCTCGACGAGATCGACCTCGACGACGTCGACATCCTGTTCATCGAGAATGTCGGCAATCTCGTCTGCCCGGCGGACTTCGACATCGGCCAGCATCGCAACGTCGTGCTGCTGTCGGTCACCGAGGGCGACGACAAGCCGCAGAAGTACCCGGTGATCTTCCGCAACGCCGATCTCGTCCTCATCACCAAGACCGACCTTCTGCCTTACATGGACGACTTCGACATGGCGCGCGCGCTCAGCGCCGTCGCGAGGTTGCGCGGCGGCGGACGGACGAAGCAGGTCTCCGCCAAGACGACGCTCGGGCTTGAAGGGTGGATGGATTGGCTCGTCGCCGAGCTCGCCGCTCTGCGCCTCGCGCAACCGGCGCAAGTCGCCTGAATGTCCTCGACCCGTTGCGCCGGCGAGCGCGCGCTTTCATGACTGCGCTCCGTTCCGACCATTGGCCGCCAGCGGCGGGCGCAATGAGCGGCGCGGCCGCGGCCTCCGCCGCGCCGCCGCGGCTCGTCGATCCGTTCGGCCGCGCCATCGCCTACCTCCGGCTGTCGGTGACCGATCGCTGCAATTTCCGCTGCGTCTATTGCATGGCGGAGAAGATGACCTTCCTGCCGCACGCCGAAGTGCTGCGGCTCGAAGAACTGGATCGGCTGTGCGCGATCTTCGTCGGGCTGGGCGTGAAGAAGATCAGGCTGACCGGCGGCGAGCCGCTGGCGCGGCGCGGCGTGATGACCCTGTTCCAGGCGCTGTCGCGCCGCCTGCGCGCGCGCGAACTCGACGAGCTGACGCTGACGACCAACGGCTCGCAGCTCGTCCGCTACGCCGACGAGCTCGCCGCCTGCGGCGTCAAGCGGGTGAACGTCTCGCTGGACACGCTCGACCCGGCGGCGTTCGCAGCGATCTCGCGGCGCGGGTCGCTTACCGACGTGCTGGCGGGCATCGAAGCCGCCGATCGCGCCGGGCTCAAGGTCAAGATCAACGCCGTGGCGCAGAAGGGCGTCACCGAAGACTGTGCGGTTCCCTTGATCCGCTGGGCGCATGGTCGCGGCTACGACCTGACCTTCATCGAGGTGATGCCGCTCGGCGACGTCGAAGGCGAGTGGTCGCAGCGGTTCCTGTCGCTGGCCGAATTACGCGCCGATCTCGCGCAGCGTATCACCCTGGCGCCGACGCCCTATCGCAGCGGCGGTCCGGCCCGCTACTGGCAAGTCGAGGAGACCGGCGGACGCGTCGGCTTCATCACGCCGATGACCCACAGTTTCTGCGACAGTTGCAATCGGGTGAGGATCACCTGTTCGGGCCGGATGGTTCTCTGCCTCGGCGCCGAGGCGGCGGTGGATCTGGGCAAAGTCCTGCGCGAGAGCGACGACGACCGCGACGTCGAGATCGCCATCCGCGAGGCGGTGGCGCAAAAGCCCAAGGGCCACGCGTTCGGCTCGAGCGAGGCCAGAGCGCCGCGCGCCTCCGCCCGGCCGATCAGCCTGACCGGCGGCTAGGGCCAAATCAGCCGCTTCGCCTGATGGCGCGCGGCCGACGGATTGGCCGACCGGCGTCAGTCGATGGCGACCATGACGTCGGAAGCCTTGATGACGGCGCTCGCCTTCTTGCCGACCGCGAGGCCGAGCGCGTCGACCGCTTCGTTGGTGATCGAGGCGGTGACGACCGCGCCGGCGGCGATTTCGATCTTCACATGCGCCGTGGTCGCGCCCTTGGTGAGGGCGATCACTTTTCCGGGCAGCACGTTGCGGGCTGAGATCTTCATTTTGGCGCTCTCCCAAATGTCCGCCGCGCCGCACGAACGCGCTGGCGCCGCCTCGCGCCAACATAGAACTTCGCCCACGATTGTCCATTCGACTTGCGCGCAACGCGGCGCGGTTTACGATTTCGTAACCATTTCGCGCCAACCATCGGCGAGCCGGCGCCGCGTCTCAACGCGCGGCGGCGCAGGCGCGCGCCGATCGGGGCGACGAGGCGGCACTTTGTCCACGACCACATCGACCTATTTGTCGATCGAAAACAATCTGGCGCGCTACCAGACGATGATCGCCAACGAGCCGGCGGTGAAGACGGCGACCGAGTATTACGCCGCCAACATCGGCAAGGTCACCTCGATCAGCGACCTGGTCGGCAATTACCGCCTGCTGTCCTACGCGCTCACCGCCTACGGGCTCGGCGATCAGGTCGACAACAAGGCGTTGGTGACCCAAGTGCTCGAAGGCGGCGTCAGCAGCTCGAAAGCGCTCGCCAACACGCTGGCCAACCCCAACTGGGCGAAGTTCGCCGCGGCCTTCAATTTCGCCGCCAATGGCGCGAGCTCAATCTCGACTGCGAGCGCGATCTCGACCACCGAATCGGCTTACGACGAGCAGGCGCTCGAAGGCCAGCAAGGTCAGCAGGACGTCGGCGTCCAGCTCGCGCTCTATTTCCAGCGCGTCGCGCCGACGATCACTTCGTCCTACAACGTGCTCGGCGACGAGAATCTGCTCGAGGCGTTTCAGACCATCTTCGGCGTGACGCTCAACACTTACGGCAGCATCGACACCAACGCGTCGATCGTTTCGAAGCTGATGCCGATGTCGGATTTGACCGACCCGACCAAGCTCAAGCAGCTGACCGAACGTTTTACCGCCCAATACACGCTTCTCTACGGTCCAGGCGGCCAAGACGCTTCGACGCCGCTGAGCGTGACCTCCAGCGGCACGACGACAGGCAACCTCAACGCCGCAACCTCGATCATGAGCGGCATTCTAAGCGGCAACAGCAGCTACAGCGGATCGTCGACCGCCGAGCTGCTGTCGGGCGCGCTGCTGACCAGTCTGCAGAGCCTGTCGCTCGGCGGCTGAGCGCGGCAAGTCTCAGGCAAGCGTCGCGCGCTTAGCTCGGCCGAATCCGACGCGGAACAGGCCGCGGCGGCGCGGGCTCGTTCGACGTGACACAGAGATCGCAGGCTGGCGCCGCCTCCGTCGCGAGCGCGCCGGCGCCGGACCCGCAGGTCGAGGAGGGCGGTCTCGAATCGCTCTACACGCGCGGAGTGGCGTTGTGGAACGGCGGTCGGCGCCAGGAGGCGATCGCCGCCCTCGATGCGGCGCTGCGCCGCAATCCCGATTTCCCTGAGGCTTTGTGCATGGGCGGCTATATCCTCGCCGACTCGGGAAAGCGCGAAGCCGCATTCGAATTCTATCGCCGCGCCCTCGGCTTCAATGTCGATCTGCCCGTCGCCTGGTCGAACGTCGGCAAGCTCCTATTCGAGGATGGCCGCTACGCCGAGGCGCTCGATTCCTTCGACGCAGCGCTAGGGTTGAGGCCGACGGACGCCGATCTATGGAACAGCCGCGCCGGCGCTTTGCGCAAGCTCGGTCGACTGGAGGAATCCGCCGGGGCGACGCGTGAGGCGCTGCGTCTCAAGCCACGGTTCGCCGAGGCCGCGCTCAATCTCGGCGCCGCGCTGCTCAAACTCGACCGCTGCGACGAGGCGCTGGCCGCCTTTGAGGCCGCCGGCGACGCGCGGCCGGGCTACGGCGCGGCGTTCAACGGCCAGGCGCTCGCCTTGCGCGCGCTCGGCCGCATCGGCGAGGCGCGCGTCGCCTTCGAGGCGGCCGAGGCGCTCGGCGATCGCGAAGCGGTCAGCGGCCGCGGCTGTGTCGATCTCATGCTCGGCGATTTCGAGCGCGGCTGGGAAGGTTACGAAGCGCGCTGGGTCGACGGCCATTCGCTCGCCGAGGCGCTCGGCGCGCGTTTTCCCAAGTGGCGCGGCCCCGGCCGGGCCGGCGAGCGCGTGCTGGTGATGAACGACCACGGCTTCGGCGACACGATCCAGTTTTGCCGCTACCTGCCGCTGATGGCGGCGGCCGGCGCCGAGCCGACTTTCCTGTGTCCGCCGCGCCTGCGCCGCCTGCTGTCGTCGCTTACCGGGATCCGTCTCGTCGCCGAACGGTCGCCGGGCGAACGCTTCGATGCTCAAATCGCCGTCAGCAGCCTGCCGCGCGCTTTCGCCACCCGACTCGACAGCGTGCCGGCCGCCGTCCCCTATCTCGCCGCCGAACCGGAGCGCGCGCGCAAATGGGCGGCGCGCATCGGCGCCGAGGGCTTCAAGATCGGCATCGTCTGGCAGGGCAATCCGAATCCCGAAGCCGATACGGCGCGCTCGGTTCCGCTCGCCGCCTTCGCGCCGCTCGCCGCGATTACGGGGGTCAGGCTGATCTCGCTGCAGGTCGGTTACGGGGTCGAGCAGCTTGCCGATCTGCCGGCCGGCATGCGGGTCGAGACGCTCGGCGACGACTTCGACGTCGGACCCGATGGCTTCCTCGACACGGCGGCGGCGATGGCCGCGCTCGATCTCGTCGTGACCTGCGACACCTCGGTCGCCCATCTCGCCGGCGCGTTGGCGCGCCCGGCCTGGGTCGCGCTGAAGCAGGTCGCCGAATGGCGGTGGTTGCGCGACCGCGACGATTCGCCGTGGTATCCGACCCTGCGCCTGTTCCGCCAGACCCAGCGCGGCGTCTGGAGCGACGTCTTCGCGGCGATGGCGGCCGAGCTCGGGGCGCTCGTCCCGTCGGGCGGCGCCGGGCGGACGATCGACATCCCTGGCGCGGTCGGCGAGCTGATCGACAAGATCGCGATTCTCGAAATCAAGGGGCGGCGGATCGACGACCCCGACAAGCTCGCCAATGTGCGTCACGAGCTTGCGCTGCTGACGGCGAAACTCGGCATGGCGGGGCTCGACCGCGTCGCCCTCGCGCCGCTCGAAGTCGAACTCGCTGCGGTCAACGAAAAGCTGTGGGACGTCGAGGACGAAATCCGCCTGTGCGAGAAGGCGGGCGATTTCGGCGAACGATTCGTCGCGCTGGCGCGCGCCGTCTATGGCGCCAACGACCGCCGGGCGGCGATCAAGCGCGAGATCAACCGCCGCTGCAACTCGGCGATCGTCGAGGAAAAGCACTACGCCTGAGACGCCGCCGCGCGTTCAGTCGCGCACGGCGTAATAGCGGCCGCTGAGCGCCGCGCGCTCGCTCGCCTTCAGCGTCGAGGCGCCGTAGCCGCAGAAGCGGACGCCGAGCGTCGCGTCGCGCCGCCAGACGGTCGCGACCAATTCGACCGCGCCGGTCTCTTCGTCGTGGACCTGAAACTGCGGCGGCAGCCGCACGTCGCGCGCGAGCGTCAGTCTGAGCCCGGTCGCCGAACGGTCGTAGATCAGGCAATCGCAGACAAACGCATTGGCCGCGTCGAGGATCTTGGCCGAGCGCAGCCGGGTGCGCCGCCGTCCCGTCAGGCGCAGCTCGCGCCCGGTCGTCTTCGGGCGCGGCTTCTCGCGAACGGCGCGCGGCGTCTCGCGAACGGGATCGAAGACGACGTAGGCGACCTGGCCGCGCCGCGCCAGAGCGCGCGCCAACGCGCGGTCGTCGCGAGAGAAAGAGCTGCGCACGCCTTCGAGAAGATCGCTCATGACGCCGTTCGAGTCCGTGAAACGGCCGGCGCGGCCGCGGGCGCGAGGGTAACGCTCCGCGCCTTGCCAATCCGTTGCCGGTTCGGTCGTCGCGGACCGCCAAATTGCCCTAGAGGAACAACGATTAAGGGCTTGTTAACCATGCTCTACGTAAGTTTCCCCTTGGGAATTGGGGAACAACACCGGCGATTCGTGGGCCGCCGCCAGCACAAGTGATCCGAACGGCGCGCGTTCGCGCCGCTCAAGGTCGAGAGCGACGGCCCTGCGCGTTTCCACCTCATGTCTCGCGGCCATGGCCGGGCGATGTCGTTCGCCCGATTGCGGGTCCGCGCGTGTCCCGCGTCAGCGTCAGTAAGTCCAGCGTGTAGGCTGATCGACTTTACGGGGCATTTGCATGTACATCATTGTCGACGAACGCGACCTCGTTGCGGGGGGTTACGCGTCGGGTTTCGACCGCGAGGGTGTTTCGACAGCCGGGATCGATCCCGGCGAATTTCAGGAATGGATAGGCAAGGTCAGCGATATCGACATGTGTGCGGTCGAGGCGTTCCTGATCGGCGACTGCACCAATCGCGAGACCTTACCCAAGCTCATCCGCGAGCGCTCCAAGGCTCCGGTCCTCTGTCTCAACGACCGCCAGTCGCTCGACGAGACGCTCGAGCTGTTCGCCGCCGGCGTCGACGACGTGCTGCGCAAGCCCGTGCACGTGCGCGAAATCCTCGCCCGGGTCGGCGCGATCAGTCGTCGCGCGCTCGGCGAGCAGGGCCACGTGACGATCGGCGAACTGCGCGTCTATCTCGACGGGCGCGAGCCGGAAGTGAAGGACGTGCCGCTGCCGCTGCCGCGGCGCGAATGCCGCATCCTCGAATATCTCGTTCGCAACCGCGGTCGCCGCGTCACCAAGACGCAGATCTTCAACGCCGTCTACGGGCTGTTCGACGAAAACGTCGACGAGAACGTGGTCGAGAGCCACATCAGCAAGCTGCGCAAGAAGCTCAAGCACCGGCTCGGCTACGATCCGATCGATTCGAAGCGCTATCTCGGCTACTGCATCGAGCGGCGCTGAGCCGTCGCGCCCCCGCCGTCATTGCGAGCAAAGCGAAGCAATCCAGACTCGGCGGTCGCAATCCTTAAGTCTGGATTTCTTCGCTTTGCTCGCAATGACGTCGGAGGCGATTCGGCTTCGACGCAACGAGCTCTCATGCGAAGGCGCCTCAGGATCAGGTCCGAGTCGGCTTAAAAGCAAACGCCCGCCGCGCGACAGCGTGGCGGGCGTCTTCGGGCGTCTTCTTGCGTTGCGCCTGGCGCGCGTCGCCGTCCCTTCGTCGGAGCAAATCGAGGGGCCGACGGCGCGGGCGGCCAGGGATGGGATTTTCGTCGTCGATTGAGTGGCGGGCGCAGCGCGGGAGGGGCGGCCTTTCGTCGCTGCGCCGGTCTTAAGGCTTGGCCGGGCGAACGCCGCCCGGCCGGAGCGCGCCTGCGGCGCGCGTTTCTCTTCAGCGGCGCCGGCGAACGTGACGCCGACGTCGTTGCGCTTCGATCAGCTCAAGGAAACAGCTTCAGGATGAGCTGAGCGTTCTGGTTGGCGATCGACAGCGACTGAATGCCGAGTTGTTCCTGGGTCTGCAGGGCCTGCAGGCGGGTCGAGGCGGTGTTCATGTCGGCGTCGACCAGGGCGCTGACGCCGGTCGCGTAGTTGGTGGTCAGCGCGCTGTTGAAGGTAGAGGCCGCGGTCATGCGGTCCTGGGTGGCGCCGATCGTCGCGGCGTAGGTCGTCACCGCGCTCAGCGCATTTTGGACCGCGCTCAACTGGCTCGCGGCAGTGGCCCCCGACGTCGTCAGGTTGGTCAGGTCGAAACCGTTCTGGACCAGCATGCCGGTGGCGGTCGTCGACTGCGCCGACACGCCGAACTGAACGGCGTTCGCCAACGTCGTCGCAGCGCCGTTGGCGTCGAGAGCGGAGTAGGTGGTGTTGGTCAAGGAGCCGTCGGCCGCCAAGGACTGGACGACGATGCTGCCGGCGTTCTTGGTGACGACGTTCTGGCCGACGCCGACCGTCGTGGTGGCGGAATTGTCGGTGAGCCCGTTGAGCTCGGCGACCTGCGACGAATTGGTGATGTTCGCCTCTTGCGTCGCGGCCGAATAGGCGCCCGTGGTGACCGCGGACACGGAGAACTGAACGCTGGCGGTCCCAAGCGTCGCTGCGGCGCCGGCGGCGGTCTCGGCGGTGTAGGTCTTCGTGGTCACAGCGCCGTTCGCCGCCTGCTGAATAGTCGTGAAACCGGTCGCGTTGGCTGCGGTGCCGTTGCCGCCGATCACGCCGGTGAGGATCTCCGAGCCGCCCGCGGTCAGTTCCACGCCGCCCACGGTTCCTTCGCCGAGCGTCACGGCGGTTGCCGCCGCCGCCCCGCTGACGGTGGACGTCGTGCTTGTTCCGCCGGTCATCGCCTGCGCGGTGAAGCTGATCGTATTGAACGAGCCGCCGCTCGCGGTGGCGTTGAAGCCGGCGACGAAATTCAGCGCCGCAGTCTGCGAACCGTTGAGGATGTTGAGGCCGTTGAACGAAGCGCCGTTGACCGCGTCGGACAATTGCGAACCAAGCGAAGCGAGCGTCGTGTTGATGTTGTTGATGCTCGCGCCCGGCGTGGCGGCCTGGGTCAGCGCCGATTCGATCGAGTTGATCGCGGTGATGACCGAGTTGATCGCCGAGGAGGCCGTCGACATCACCGCCTGGCTCTGGGCCAGCGCCTGATTGGACGCGGTGACGACGTCGCTGTTGGAGTTGAGCTGGGTGGCGATTGACCAGTAGGAGGCGTTGTCGGCGGCGCTGGAGACCGCGAGACCGGTCGAAACCTGGTTCTCGGTCGTCGTCAGGGCGGCCTGCGTCTGGGTCAGAGCCTGCAGCGCGCTGAGGGCTGAGGCATTCGTCAGAATCGAACTCATAAGGGTGCTCCTGTCCGTGAAATCACGAAACCGTGTGACATTTCGGATTTGCACCGAGACGACGAAGCGGCCTTATGCCTTTAGCTCCCGAAACGCGGGATCTAATCGCCGTGTGACGCCGAAACCGGCAACCGCGAAACGCGGACCGACCCGGTTCAGTCCCGCCCAACCTGCGACGCGGGTCTTAAGATTAGGTAAAGCCCGGCCGCGGCGCGCCAAATATTAGGCGCCTGCGACAATGGCTACGCATCGGCCGCGCCAGCGCCTCGCCCGCTCTCTTGCGTCATGGCCGGGCTTGACCCGGCCATCCAAGCGCCGGCGCAGAAGTGCGTCGATT
>NZ_JBEKVH010000022.1:0-35824 GCF_049514155.1 Roseiarcus sp.
CACCGGGGAGCGGATCAGCGCCAGTGCCGGCAACAGATCCAGATGGGTTCGATTGCGCAGCGCCAGCCGCAGGTTTCGTGCGGCCAGGCGGGCGTGCTCGCGCATCACCGCCTCCGCGCGCGCGCCTTCCCGATTTTCGATCGCATCGACCACGATGCGGTGATGGTCCTGGGCGATGATCAGGATCTGATGCGCTTCCGGCAGTACGGATTGGGCCATCACGAAGCCGCTGGGGGAAGCGAACGGCAGCGCCGAGGCGCGGTCGATTTGCCGGATCAAGGGCGCGCTGCGCGACAATTCCGTCAGCAACGCATGAAAGCGCGCGTTCATCGTCACATAGGACGAGAACGCTTCCATCGAGACCGGATCCTGCGCGACCAGTTGGTCCAGTTCCGCCAGGTTTTCTTTCAGCGGCTCAAGGTCGCGCGCCGATACCCCTCGCTCGGCCGCGAATCTGGCTGCTAGACCTTCGAGCACCCCGCGCAGTTCGATCGAGTCGAGGATATCGCGTTCGGAAAACGCCTTCACCATGAACCCGCCGGAAGGTATCGCCTCCAGCAGGCCTTCCTCCTCGAGCCGGACCAGCGCCATGCGCACCGGCGTTCGCGACGCGCCGGTGGTCTCGACCGCCTGCAGCTCCGAAATCCGCTCGCCGGGCCGCAACCGGCCGGAAAGGATCAGGTCGCGCAGCGCGAGCTGGGCGCGCACCGTCTGCGATACCGCGCGGTCGGGGTCGCGATCGCTCATGGGTTACTCCGCGGCCTGCATCGCCGGCGGCTGGTTTTCCCGCGCCATCATGCGGTCGATCATGCGCCGCGCCCACATCGCCCCGGCGTCGATGTTGAGATTGTAGAATACGCGATCGGGGTTCTCATCGATGGCGCGCTGCTGGGCTTCGAGAATGATTTCATCTTCGTGGAAAATGCCCGCGACGCCGTCGCGGATTTCCGTGGTGAGCCGCTGTTCGGTCAGGCGATGATTGCGCACGAAGGCCCAGAAATAGTGACAGGTCGTCGCGGTTTCCGGCGTCATGGTATTGAGCACGTAGCCATTGACGCCTTGCGAGCGATCGCCTTGCGGCGCGCCGGTGCCGGTTGGCGCGACGCCGACATCGATATTGACGGTGCCGGGCGCCTGGAAATGAATGATCTGCCAGCGATCGACCAGTCCCGGCTTCTGCAGCTGCTGGGCCCAGAACGGCGGCGCTTCGATGCCGCTCATCCAGCGGGTCACGGTGACGGTATTGTCGCCATGCGCCACATCGAACGGCGCTTCCGCGACGGCTTCATTGCCGATGCTGCCGCCATGGACGAATGTCTCATGCGTCAGGTCCATCAGATTATCGACCACCAGCCGGTAATCGCATTTGACGTGAATCGTCTTGCCGTCGCCGGCCCAGGCCGGATCGTCGTTCCAGTGCATGTCCGGAACCAGCGCGGGGTCGGCCATCGCTGGATCGCCCATCCATAACCAGATGAACCGGTGCCGCTCGACGGCCGGATAGGCGCGCACGCAGGCTGACGGATTGATGGTTTCCTGCGACGGCATGAAGGTGCAACGGCCCGACGCATTGTATTTGAGGCCGTGATAGCCGCACACCACGCTATCGCCTTCGAGACGGCCCTTTGAAAGCGGCACCAGACGATGCCAGCACGCGTCTTCGAGCGCCGTCACCTGTCCGTTGGCTTGCCGGTACATCACCACGTGCTTGCCGCAGATCGTGCGCGGAAACAGCGCGTGCTTGATATCGGCGTCCCATGCCGCGGCGTACCAGGCATTCATCGGAAAGGTCGGGGTCATCGGAAATGCTCCTCGGTGGGTTAAGGATGCATCCATATTGTATACAATGGTGGAGAAATAACAACATTTTCTGGCAGAAATGAGCCAAAATTCCGTAACTTGTATACATATTTGAAAATATCATTGAATCTGAGGGACTTATGCCCGGGCGCGCAAGAAAGCGCACGTGCCGCGAAGGCCGCGCCGAAAGGCAGCCACTCGAATTCACGCTTCGTATTCCCGGTCAGACGCTCAGGATGCCGTTAGAGCATGATCCGGAAAAGGGATCAGGTTTTCCCTCGGGACAAACGCCAGAGGCGTTTGCGCGGAGATCATGCTCAAACAAGAAGATGGGCGGCGCTCAGTGCCGGAAATGCCGGACGCCCGTGAACACCATGGCGATCCCGGCATCGTCGGCGGCTTTTATCACCTCATCGTCGCGGATCGATCCGCCGGGCTGAATCACTGCGGTGGCGCCGGCCTCGATCGTGACCAGCAATCCATCGGCGAACGGAAAGAACGCATCCGACGCCACCACCGAGCCTTTGGTCATCGGTGCGGCAAGCTTCAATTCATCGGCGGCGTCCTGCGCCTTGCGCGCGGCGATGCGCGCGGAATCCACCCGGCTCATCTGTCCGGCGCCGATGCCGACGGTCGCGAGATCCTTGGCGTAGACGATGGTGTTGGATTTGACGTGCTTGGCGACGCGGAATGCGAATTTGAGATCGCGCAGCTCGGCGTCGGTCGGCGTCCGTTTGGTCACGGCCTTCAGCGTCATAGTGTCGACGGACGCATTGTCGCGGCTCTGCACCAGAAGTCCGCCAGCAACGGTTTTCGCCGTCAGCCCGATCGCGCGCGGATCGGGCAGCCCGCCCGCCAGCAACAATCGCAGATTTCGCCGCGCGCCGACGATGGCGATCGCTTCTTCGGTCGCGTCCGGCGCGATGATCACTTCGGTGAAGATTTCGGTGATGGCGCGCGCGGCGTCGGCATCCAGCGTCCGGTTCAGCGCGACAATGCCGCCATAGGCCGAGGTCGAATCGCAGGCCAATGCCTTGCGGTAGGCGCTGACCAGGTCGCTGCCTTCGGCGACGCCACAGGGATTTGCATGCTTGACGATGACGCAGGCGGCGGTGCGCGCCGCGTCGAATTCGGCGAGGCATTCATAGGCCGCATCGGTGTCGTTGATATTGTTGTAGGACAGCTCCTTGCCTTGAAGCTGCCGCGCCGTGGCGACGCCCGGGCGTTTGTCGGGCGTGCGGTAGAACGCCGCTGTCTGATGCGGGTTCTCGCCGTAGCGCAGCGCCTGAATCAGCCGTCCGCCGAAGGCACGGAAATCCGGCGCCTCGGTCTTGAGTTCTTCGGCGAACCAGTTCGAGATCGCGGCGTCATAGGCGGCGGTGCGGGCATAGGCTTTGGCGGCCAGACGTCGCCGCAGCGTCAGCGTGGTGGCGCCCTGATGGGCCGCGAGCTCGTCGAGCACGGCCTGATAATCCCGGGCTTCGACGACCACGGCGACATCATCGTGGTTCTTGGCCGCGGCGCGGATCATCGCGGGGCCGCCGATATCGATGTTCTCGATGCATTCCTCGAAGCCGGCCCCCTTATCGACGGTCGCCTCGAACGGATAGAGATTGACCACCAATAGATCGATCGGCGCGATGCCGTGGTTCTTCATCGCCTGCGCATGTTCGGGATTGTCGCGGATCGCCAGCAGCCCTCCATGCACTTTGGGATGCAGGGTCTTGACCCGCCCATCCATCATTTCCGGAAACCCGGTCAGTTCCGAAACATCCGTGACCTTCAATCCCGCCGCGGCAATCGCCTTGGCGGTACCGCCGGTGGAGACGAGATCGATGCCGTGGCCGGCCAAGGCGCGGGCGAATTCGATCAGTCCGGATTTATCGGAAACGGACAGCAATGCGCGGGTGACGCGGCGCGGATGGTCGGTCATAGCTTGATCCTAAATGGCAGGCCCGCCGGGTAGCACGGTTTTGACGGCCGCGAAACCGGTGCCGGCAACCGGGGATAGGTTGGCCACAATATTACAGAGGCAGTTCCGGCTCGCGGCGCGCGTTACGTTTCGCCGTGGTGGCCGAGGCCGACGCGCTCGAGCGCACGAAACTCCAGCGGATCGAGGAAACCTGCCGCGAGTCCTGGCGAATCACGATCTGGGCGGTGCGCCTGGGCCCGTCGTTTCCGGCCAGGAATACGCTGTCTTCGAGTTCGACCTTGTCGTCGAGGGCCTCGAAGGTCCAGACGTCGCGGTTGGGCAGCACCAGCATGACGCCGCGGGCGTCGCTGAGGCGGCTTGCCTTGACCGACGGATGAAGGTGAAACCGCAGCGCATAGTCGGTCTCGTTGCCCTTGATTCGCCCTCCCGGCGCCGGCGACAACGTGTCCTCGCCGTCAACCCTCGCGCCGTCATGCGCCAGCATCAGCACCCGGCGATGCACCACGCCGAAGCGCTTGAGATAGCCGTCATGCGAGGTGGTCAGCAGTTCGCCATTGGCGACCACCTCGCGATAGCTTTCCACGTTGCCGGGCCCACCAATGATAGGCGCGCCCTGCAGCAGCCGCTTCATCGCCGATAGTTCGACGAACTGGCAGGACGAGGTATCGTGATAGGTCAGCGTCGAATGCGCCGCCGTGCCGCGCGCAAAACTGCGCCAATTGTCGCGGCCGGTCGCGGGCATGCCGCAATTGATGACGATCCGGCTCGGCCCCGACGATAATTCAAACGAGAGGCAGCCGGCATGGGCCTCATGGCTGAGATTCGGCGGCGGCGGCGGACCGGTATCCATGATGATGGTGGTGGCGCCGGCGTCGAGCCGCTGAAAGCCGCTGTGCGGCATGTGTGCCATCGGCGCGCCATGGGCATCGTCATAGGCAAGCAAGGTCGCCAGCAAATCGGAGGGCGCACTGCTCATGCCGTTGAACAGCGCGAAGCTGCCATCGCCGTGGCGGAAGAAGCGCAGCATCGGCATCATGCGGTCGATCGCGTTCAACAACGCCGGTGGCGGCGCAATGTTGCGGGCGGCGAAGGTTTGCCGCAGCGGCAGCAGGTCGATCAACAGCTCGATCAACGCGCCGGGGTTGCGCGAGATGTGTCCGCCGTCGGGCAGGATCTGGCGCTGCAATTCGTCGGACAGTTTTCGCGCGGCAGCGCGGATGTGTCTCGCCTGATTGGCAAGACACAGCGAGGCGTAGCACAGCGCGATCAGCACCTGCAGCCGCGGCACGCCGTCGGGAATATCGAGCATGGTGTAGCGCAGATAGCGGATTTCGCGGGTCAGCCCGCGCAAATAGCGCCGATAGAATTTGCCGTCGGTGTCGCCGAGCACCAGCGGCGCCTGCGACAGCAGCGAGATCACGCGGCGCGCCAGCACATCGGCGCGGCGGCTGACCGGCCGCTTGTGTCCCGGATTTGAAATCCAGTCATCGACCAGCGAGCGCGCATTGGCGCGGGTCAGCGCGGTATCGGCCGCGCGCAAATGCCGCAGCCATCCAAAGCCGAGAAGCGCGACCTCCCAATCCTCCGACGGCGGCTCGAGATCGAAGATCGAGCGTCCGTGGCAGGTCACGATCTTGCCGGCAAAAACAAAGCGGCCGGCATAGATTTCGGCCGCGCGGGTGGCGTCGGCGGTGCGCAGATCGTGCGGGGCGATGATCAGGCGATCGGTGCGGCCCGGCCACAGCCGCGACAGCGCCACCGAGCCACCGCTTGCACGCGCCATCGTGCTCCGCGCGAAACGGCCCAAAATCAGCGTCGAGATTCGTCTGCGGTGAGCGACCGACACGCCTTACCTTGATTGGGAGGATTCTTTCGCGAATCCTTTTAATCCGGAAACGCGGCCAAGACACCATCTTGAAACGGCGCGAATCAGCGTGAAGGCGTCGAAATGCAGTGCAAAATCAGGATTTAACCAGCCGCGCGGCGTAAAAGCCGTCGAGGCCGCCCAGCCGGGGGTCCGGGTGCGGCAGATGACAGGGCAGGGTACGCAAATCTCCCTCCGCGGTCAGGATTTCAGTGAGGCCAGCGACCTCGCTCGCCTCGATCGGGATGCGGTGCATCGCGGGTTCGGCAATCAGAAGTGCGGCGATGGCCTGCTCGCCCTCTTCGGGTTCCAGCGAACAGGTGCAATAGACCAGCATTCCACCCGGCTTCAGCGCCGCGACCGCCTTTTGCAGCAATCGCTTCTGCTGCGCCGCCAGCGCGATGATATCGGACTCCTGCCGGAGCCAGCCGACATCGGGGTGGCGCCGGATCGTGCCGGTCGAGGTGCAGGGTGCATCGATCAATATGCCGTCGAAATCCCCATTGCTGTGCTGGCCGAGCCAGTCGGCGGCGTCAGCCACCGCGGTCTCCGCCTGAAGCGTCAGTCGCGCCAGATTGTCGCGCAGCCGCGCCATGCGGCTGGGCGAACGATCGATCGCGGTGACGCGCGCGCCGGCCTGTGCGAGCTGCGCCGTCTTGCCGCCGGGCGCGGCACAGAGGTCAACGATGGTCTTGCCGGCGACGTCGCCGAACAGGCGCGCCGGCAAAGCGGCGGCGGCGTCCTGTACCCACCAATGGCCCTCGGTGAATCCCGGCAGCATCGTTACCGACCCCTGCAGCAGCGTGCGCACCGACCCCGTCGGCAGCACTTCGCCATGCAGGCGTGTCGCCCACTGCTCGGCGTCGGACTTCACGGTCAGATCGAGCGACGGTTCCTGGCCGATCGCAACCGCGATGTCGCGCGCCACCGCCTCGCCGTAATGGGCGATCCAGCGTGCCAAGAGCCACGGCGGCACGTCGAGCGTCTGCGACTTTACTTCCTCGATCAGCGGGTGTCCCTCGCGGGCGCAGCGGCGCAGCACCGCATTGACGAGCCCGGCATATTTCGCGGCCCGCCGATCCGACTGCACCAGCCGCACCGACAGATCGACCGCGGCATGGTCGGGCACATCCATCCACAGGATCTGCGCGGCGCCGATCAGGAGCGCACTTTGCGCGCGTGGGGCGTCGGTCGGGATGCCGCGATCGAGCAGCCGCGACAGCACATGGCCCAGCGTGCCCAATCGCCGCAAAATCGTTGCCACCAGGCGCCGCATCAGGGCGCGGTCGCGATCGGAGAGGCTTTTCAGCCCGGGATGCGCGGCGGCGCCGTCGAGTTGCTCGTCGAGCGTCCGGTGCTTGTGCAGCACGCCGTCAAGAATATCGGCTGCGATCCGCCGCGCCGCTAGACCAGGCACCTCGGATGGCAGGGCGAATCGTTGTGGGGGCATGGAGCGGGAGCATTTCGCAGTATCGGACGGCTTTTGCCGTCAAAAGGGAAAACACCTTTGGCAGCGGAATATGCCAAATGTAAGAATCGCCTTTATGACTTCATAGTTTGGGTGTGAGCTCACTGTCGAAACCTTGAATCGAGTGGACCAGTCCCGCGGCTGGAAATTGGCGATGACGGACGATTCTTCACAGCGTGTGACGACCGCACCCACACCGGCACCCTCGCCGGAACGGAAACCATTGTCGCCGGCGGCAAAACGCGCGCTCGCGGAGGCGGAGGCGCGCCGGCGAGCGGCGACAGCCGATGCCAAGCCTGTGCCGAAGGAATTCCAGGGACCGCAGGGCCCGGAACCGACCCGGTACGGCGACTGGGAAACCAAAGGCATCGCCTCGGATTTTTGAACCCTGCCAGCAAAGTCATTCCGGGGCGCGCACCAGCGCGAACCCGGAATCTCGAGATTCCGGGTCTGGTCCTTCGGACCATCCCGGAATGACAAAATTTCAGATCAGCGCGTGACCACCACCGTGGTGCCGACGGAAACCCGCTGGTACAGGTCGGTGATATCCGGATTCAACATGCGGATGCAGCCATAGGACACGAATCCGCCGACCGAACCCGGCATGTTGGTGCCGTGGATCGCGTATTCGCCGCCTGCCAGCGTCATCGCGGCGACGCCCATCGGATTGCGCGGCGAACCGCCGGCGATCACGTCCGGTATCGACGGCTTGTCACGCTTCACTTCCGCGGGCGGCGACCAGGCCGGATTGCGGTATTTGCCGTCGATCCGGGTGGTACCGGCCCATTGCTTGCCGGATTTGCCGACGCCGACCGGGTAGCGGACCGCATGGCCCTGATCGAGGATCAGATACAGGCGGCGTTCGTTGGTCCGCACGACGATGGTTCCCGGCGAATAATCACCGCGGACGCCGACCATTTCCGGGTTCGCCTGTGCGCCCGTCGTTCCCAGCATCCCCGCCCCGATGGTGGCCGCCAGCGCCACCGCGATCCTCAACCGCATCGTTTTCTCCAATTTCGTTTCCGCCGCCCGGTCCGGACAGTCAAATCTCGACGCAAAACCCGCAAAATAGCGGCTTTACCCAAGCATTCTTACCCACGTATTTTTAACCGCGTGCGTTAACCAAACGCTTTCCGCGCGGGGTCAGGGGCTGGTTCCGCAGCAGCAGCAAAGGAAATGTTGCAAACAAAGTAAATGACCTGAAAACAACACTCGCCAGGAAACGTGCCGCAGCCGCAAGCTGCCCCTGACGATTGCGTGAGCGAGAACCGGTGTCCGGAGTACCGCGCGGCCGCGAGCGACGCGAAGCAACGGCGCTCGCTCCGCGCTCCACGCGGCGAGGGGCTGCCCGCCAATCGTGACGTCGCAATGTGCAGTGATTCCACCCTCACCCGAAATTCGCCAATGCGAATTTCGGCCTCACTGCAAGCCGAGCGAGGTTTGACGAGCACGGCTATGTTACGCCGACGCGTCCTTCTTGTTCTGGCGGTGCGCGACCAGATCGTCGACCACGGCGGGATCCGCCAGCGTCGAGGTGTCGCCGAGGCTTCCCGGTTCGTCCTCCGCGATCTTGCGCAGGATACGGCGCATGATCTTGCCGGAGCGGGTTTTCGGCAGCCCCGGCGCGAACTGAATCTGGTCGGGGGAGGCGATCGGGCCGATGTCCTTGCGCACCCAGGCCACCAGTTCCTTGCGCAACTCCTCGCTCGGCTCGGTGCCGGTCATCAAGGTCACATAGGCGTAGATGCCCTGGCCCTTGATGTCGTGGGGGTAGCCGACCACGGCGGCCTCCGAGACTTTCGCGTGCGCCACCAGCGAACTCTCGACTTCGGCGGTGCCCATGCGATGGCCGGAGACGTTGATCACGTCATCGACGCGCCCGGTGATCCAGTAGTAGCCGTCGGCATCGCGGCGGCAGCCGTCACCGGTGAAATATTTGCCCTTGTAGGTCGAGAAATAGGTCTGCTCGAAGCGGGCGTGATCGCCATAGACCGTGCGCATCTGCCCCGGCCAGGATTTGGCGATGCAGAGATTGCCCTGGCATTCGCCCTCCAGCACCTTGCCGTCGGCGTCGACGATTTCAGGCACCACGCCGAAGAACGGCGTCGTGGCCGACCCCGGCTTGAGTTTGGTGGCGCCGGGCAATGGCGTGATCAGGATGCCGCCGGTCTCGGTCTGCCACCAGGTGTCGACGATCGGGCAGCGGCCGTCGCCGACGACCCGGTGATACCATTCCCAGGCCTCGGGATTGATCGGCTCGCCGACCGAGCCGAGCAGCCTGAGCGAGGCGCGGCTCGTCTTCTTCACCGGCGCTTCGCCGGCGGCCATCAGCGAACGGATCGCGGTCGGCGCGGTGTAGAAGATGTTGACGTTGTATTTGTCGATCACTTCCCAAAAGCGGCTGACGCTCGGGTAGTTCGGCACGCCCTCGAACATCAGCGTCGTCGCGCCGTTGGCGAGCGGGCCGTAGACGATGTAGCTGTGGCCGGTCACCCAGCCGACGTCGGCGGTGCACCAATAGACGTCGCCTTCGTGGTAGTCGAACACGTACTGGTGGGTCATCGCCGCATAGACGAGATAGCCGGCGGTGGTGTGCAGCACGCCCTTCGGCGCGCCGGTCGAGCCTGAGGTGTAGAGGATGAACAGCGGGTCCTCGGCATTGACGCGCTCGACCGGGCAATGGGCGGAGACGCGCTCGAGCGCCTCGTGCATCCAGACGTCGCGGCCCGGCGTCCAGGCGACTTCGCCGCCGGTGCGCCTGACGACCAGTACGTGCTTGACGTTCGTCGCCTTCTTCAGCGCCTCGTCGACATTGGCTTTCAGCGGCACCCTGCGGCCGCCGCGCAGGCCCTCGTCGGCGGTGACGACGATGTCGGATTTCGCGTCCTCGATGCGGCCGGCGAGCGCGTCGGGCGAGAAGCCGCCGAAGACGACCGAATGAATGGCGCCCAGGCGCGCGCAGGCGAGCATCGCGTAGGCGGCCTCGGGGATCATCGGCATGTAGATCGTCACCCGATCGCCTTTGCGCACGCCGTGCCAGTAGAGCACGTTGGCGAACTTGTTCACCTGCTCGTAGAGTTCGGCGTAGGTGATCAGCTTCGATTCGTCGGGCGAGTCGCCTTCCCAGATGATCGCGGTTTGGTTGGCGCGCTTGGGAAGATGGCGGTCGATGCAATTGTAGGCGGCGTTGGTTTCGCCGTCCTCGTACCAGTTGATCGCGACGTGGTGCGAATCCCACGAGATGTCGCGCACCTTGGTGAAGGGCTTGAACCAGTCGATGCGCTTGCCCTCGTCGCCCCAGAAGCCGTCGGGGTCCTTGATCGAGCGCCGGTACATCTCCTCGTAACGCGCCTCGTCGATCCAGGCGCGCTTGGCCCAGTCCGCGGATACGCCGTACACCTTCTCGGACATCGTTCTCTCCCTGGCGCGCCCGCGAGCGCGCTTATGTGGGGGCAATATGCCCCAGCGCGGCGGCGCGCTTCAAGCCAAGCCGCTTATGGCCTTTGGTCTTACGTCTTCGGCTTGGCCGCTTCAGGCCTTCGCCAGCGCGAGCACGGCGCGCCATTCCTCGGCCGTCACCGGCTGGACCGACAGGCGCGAATTGACCACCAGGATCATCTTGGCCAGGCGCTTGTCGGCCTTGATCTCCTCGAGCGTCACCGGCCGCTCGAGCGCGCGGACCGCCTTGAAGTCGACCATGCCGAAGCGGCCGCTGTCGTCGGTCGGGTCCGGGTAGTAGGGCTTGCTCACGGCGACGATTCCGACAATCGCCTTGCCCTCGTTGGAATGATAGAAGAACGCCTCTTCGCCGACCTTCATCGCCATCAGGTTGAGCTTGGCGGCATGGTTGCGCACCCCGTTCCAGCTCGTGCCCTTCTCGCCCGCCGCGATCTGGTCGGCGAACGACCAAGCCGAGGGCTCACTCTTCACCAGCCAGTGGGCCATCGTCTCATCTCGCAATCGTGATCCCCAGCGCCTGGCGCCAGGGCTTGAGGTCGACCGAGGCGAACAGCCCCCCCTCCGCATAAGGATCGGCGGCGAGGATCGCGCGCGCTTCCGCTTCGTCGAGCGTCTCGAAGATCAGCAGCGAGCCGATCGGATTCTGCCTCTCCGGATCGAGCAGCGCGCCGGCGGCTCTCACCTTCGCGCCGAGCGAGGACAGATAAACGAGATGCGCCGGGCGACGCCCCGTCCGCTTGGCGAGACTGTCGGGCTTGTCGATGCAGGTGGCGACGAACAGCATGCGCGTCTCTCGAAAGGACGGCAAAAACTAGGCGATCGCGCCGCGGCGGTCAAAGCGCTTATGCGTCGTCCTCACCCTTGAGCGGGCGCGCGAGCAGAGCGCCGACCGTATGCGCGGCGTCGATCCGGCCGTCGATCAACGCCTCGACCGCGGCCGAAATCGGCATCTCGACCGCGCGCGCGCGCGCCATCTGCATCAGCGCGGCGGCGGTCAGCGCGCCTTCGACCAGCTTGCCGGCGCTCGCCTCGGCGACGCTCGCGCCGCGCCCGAGCGCCTGGCCAAAGGCGAAATTGCGCGACTGGGCGGTCGAACAGGTCAGCACCAGGTCGCCGAGTCCCGAAAGGCCCATCAACGTCGTCGGCCGCGCGCCGAAGGCGGCGGCGAAGCGGCGAAGCTCGGCGAAGCCGCGTGCGATCAGCGCCGACCCGGCGCTGGCGCCGAGGCCGAGCCCCGCCACGACGCCGCAGGCGATCGCCAGCACGTTCTTGGCCGCGCCGCCGATCTCGACGCCGCGCGGGTCGGTCGAGTGATAGAGCCGGAGGTTCGGCCCGCTGAGCGCCGCCGATAGCGCGCGCGCCAGCGCCTCGTCGACGCTCGCCAGCGTCACCGCTGTCGGCAGACCGGCGGCGACGTCGGCGGCGAAGCTCGGCCCGGAGAGGATCGCCGCCGGCCAGCCCGGCGCCGCCTCGGCGACGACCTCGGTCATGAAGCGCTGCGAGCCGCGCTCGATCCCTTTGGCGCAGACGATCAGCGGCCGCGGCGCGAGCCGCTCGGCGAGGCGCGCCGCGGCCGCGCGCGCGGCTTGGGCGGGAACGACCAGCAGGAGGGCGTCGGCGGCGGCGAGCGCGCCGATCTCGCTGGCGACCGTCGCGGCGGGCGCAAGCGCGACCCCGGGCAGATGCGCGCTCGTCCGCGTGCGCGCCAGCGCCGCCAGCGCATCGGCGTCGCGGCCCCAGACGACGACCGCGCGGCCGGCCGCCGCCGCGGCGTTGGCGAGCGCCAGGCCCCAGGCCCCCGCCCCGGCGACGCCGATCGTCGCAAACTTGCTCACCTTGCCCCTCCGCGTCGCCAGTCCGCCAGTTGAAACCATCGCCGCCGCGTCGGCGCAACCCCCGCGCGCACGGAGCTTCTAGCCAAATGGACCGGATCGCCCTAACTAGGTCTGGAACGCGCCGACGGCCATGGCGGCGACGCGAAGGAAGCGGCGATGCAGATGGACATTTCGACGATCGTCTTCGCCCTGGTGGCCGTCTTCGTCGCCTGGAAGCTGCGCTCGGTGCTCGGGACCCGCGGACCGACGCAGCCGCCGCTCGACCGCCGTCCGCCGGGCGGCTTCGCCCCGCCGCCGCGCGGCGGCGAGGTCATCGACCTCAAGCCCGCGGCCGCGCCGAGCGAGCCGCCGCCCGCGCCTGACCGTTGGAAGGGCTTCGCCGCGCCGGGCACGCCGGCCGCCGCCGGCTTCGACGCGATTGCCGCCGTCGATGCGTCCTTCGCCCCCGACAGCTTCCTCAGCGGCGCGCGGACCGCCTACGAGATGATCGTCGGCGCCTTCGCCGCCGGCGACCTGCCGACGCTCCGGCGCCTGCTCGCGCCCGAAGTGCTGGCCAATTTCGAAAAGGCGATCCGCGACCGCGTCGCCGCCGAGCAGACGATGACGACGACGCTGGTGTCGATCGACGCCGCCAACATCATCGAGGCGCGGCTCGCCGGCATGGTCGCTTCCGTCGCCGTGCGCTTCGCCGCCAAGCTGGCATCGGTGACGCGCGACAAGGCGGGCGTGGCGATCGAGGGCTCGCCCAACGACGTCGTCGACCATCTCGACGTGTGGACGTTTACGCGCGACGTCGCCGCGGGCGACCCCAATTGGCTGTTGGCGGCGACCCAGACCGTGAACTGAGGCGGGCGCCGACCGCCGTGGCGGCGAAGCCGAAGCGGAGCCCGCCGTGACGCCGCAGCCGCATCCCCTCGCGTTCGACGCGCTCGCCGGATTCGCCGACGACGACGCGCTCGCCGCCTTCGCCGCCTTTCGCGACTGGGCGCGCGCGGCCTGCGCACAAGCGGCGCCGCTGCGCGCGGCGAAGGCGCCTTCGCCGCGGCTGATGCAAGCCGCTGAGGCGGCGTGCGCGGCCACGATCGCCGACGCCGACGCCGCGCGCCGTTTCTTCGTCGAGACCTTCCGCCCCTGGCGCGTCGTCTCCGACGCGGCGGACGGCGCCGCTTTCTTCACCGGCTATTACGAACCCGTGGTCGACGCCTCGCTGACGCCGACGGCGCAATTCGCCGCCCCGGTTCTCGCGCGGCCGCGCGACCTCGTCGGCTTCGCGCCGGGCGAAGGGCCGCCGGGCTTCGATCCGGCGCTCGCCGGCGCTCAAAGGCGCGAAGACGGGCGCCTCGTCCCCTACCCCGACCGCGCTTCGATCGAGGCGAAAGGCGGCGAAGCGGTCGCCTGGCTCGCCGACGCGGTCGAAGTGTTCTTCGCCCAGGTGCAGGGCTCGGCGCGGCTGCGGCTCGCCGACGGGCGCAGGGCGCGGCTCGTCTATGACGGCCGCAACGGCCAGCCCTATGCGTCGATCGGCCGGCTGCTGATCGAGGCGGGCGAGATTCCGGAGCGCGAAATGTCGCTCGCGCGCCTCAAGGCGTGGCTGCGCGCGAACGGGCTGAAGCCCGGCGACAAGGGCCGCGCGATCCTGCAGCGCAACGCCTCCTACGTGTTCTTCCGCCTGGTCGAGGACATCGACCCGGCGCTGGGACCGATCGGCGGCGCCGGGATTGCATTGACGCCGCTGCGCTCGATCGCGATCGATCGCGCGCTGTGGTCCTACGGCCTGCCGTTCTGGATCGACGCGGCGCTGCCCTGGGAGAACGACGACTTGAGCCCGTTCCGCCGGCTGATGGTCGCCCACGACACCGGTTCGGCGATCGTCGGCCTGGCGCGCGCCGACATCTTTTTCGGCGCCGGCGACGCAGCGGGCGCGCACGCCGGCGCCATCCGCCATCGCGGCCTCTTCGCCGTTCTCGCGCCATGGGGAGACGAGCCGTGAAGGAGACGGCGGAAAGGCCGGCGCGGCTGCGCCGCCTCAGCGAGGAAGAGATCGCGCTGTGGATCGAGGTCGCCAAGAGCGTCGCGCGGCGACGCGGCGCGACCTTGCCGACGCTCGCTTCGCCGCGGCCCGCCGCCGCGCCCGCCCCCGCCGCCGAAGCCCCGCCGCCGCCGACCGCGTCGACGAGGCCGCATCGCCCGGCGGGACCGCCGCCGCTGGCGCCGCTCGAGCGACGGCTGAAGCGCGACCTCGCACGCGGCCGCGCCATCGTCGACAGCGTCCTCGACCTGCACGGCATGAGCCAAGCCGAGGCGCATCACGCCTTGCGCGGGTTTCTCGTCCAGGCGCAGATGCAGGGCTTCCGCCTGGTGATCGTCATCACCGGCAAGGGCGCCCGCGCGGCTCGGGACGACGAGGATTGGTTTCACGAAACCGGCGTGCTGCGCCGCCTCGTCCCGCACTGGCTGCGCGAGCCCGACCTGCGCTCGACGGTGCTCGGCTTCGAGGAGGCCGGCCCCGGCCACGGCGGCGCCGGCGCGCTCTACGTGCGCCTGCGCCGGCGCGACCGGCGCTGAGAAAAAGGGCGGCTCGGCGGCGGCGTTTGACCTCGCCGTCCCGAGGCGCCAGAAGGCGCGCGGCGCGAGGGGGCCTCTCCATCATGGTTGAAAGCGTAGACGTTCTCGGCCTGGGCAATTCGCTGGTCGACATCATCGCCGAGACCGACGACGCCTATCTGCGGGCGCAGGACATGGTCAAAGGGGCGATGACGCTGATCGACGAGGAGCGCGCCGAGGCGCTCTACGCCGCACGCGTCGCGCCGCGGGTCGTCTCCGGCGGTTCGGCGGCCAACACCATCGTCGGCGTCGCCTCCTTCGGCGTCAGCGGCGCCTATATCGGCAAGGTCAAGGCCGACGACCTCGGCCACGCCTTCATCGCCGATTTGCGCGCGACCGGCGTCGCCTTCGACACCCCTCCCGCCGCCGACGGTCCGGCGACCGGACGCTGCCTGGTCTACGTCACCCCAGACGGCGAGCGGACGATGAACACCTTTCTCGGCGCGAGTTCGCATCTCGCGCCGCCCGATGTCGACGAGGCCTTGGTGAAGGCGGCCCGCATCGTCTATCTCGAAGGTTACATGTGGGACCGGCCGGCGGCGAAGTCGGCCTTCCTCAAGGCGGGGGAGATCGCGCGCGCCGCCAGTCGCCGCGTCGCGCTGACGCTTTCGGATTCGTTCTGCGTCGACCGCTTTCGCGGCGAATTCATCGATCTGATGCGGCGCGGCATCGTCGACACCCTGTTCGCCAACACCGACGAGATCCTGTCGCTCTACGAGACGCCGAGTCTCGACGAAGCGCTGGCGGCGGTGCGCCGCGAAGGCGTGCTCGCCGCTGTGACGCGCTCGGAGAAGGGTTCGGTCGTCGTCGAGGGACGCCACACTTACGAGGTCCCGGCGTTCCCGATCGCGCGGCTCGCCGACACCACCGGCGCCGGCGATCTCTACGCGGCCGGCTTCCTCGCCGGCCTGGCGCGCGGCGCGGATCTCAAGGCCTGCGCGGCGCTCGGCGCGCTCGCCGCCGCCGAGATCATCCAGCATCTCGGCGCGCGGCCCGAGGCGCCGCTGGCGTCGCTGGCGCGCGACAGCGGCCTCGCGGTCTGAACGGCGCGCGCGGCGCGAAGCGCGTTCAGGCGCGCGCGCTGGCGAGATACGACTTGAAGTCGTCCATCGAGGCGAAGCGGAACGCGCCGCCCTCGGTCTCGGCCTCGATCGAGCCGTCGGAGAAAATCTTGTAGTTGGCGCCGCCGGCGCTGTAGTGGCCGACCAAGGTCGGCGCCGCCACCGCCGCGGCGGCCGCGAGCGCCTGCTCGAGATCGGCGACGCTCGGCGCGCCGGCGACGGCGGCCTCCTCGACCGGCGCCTCCGTCAGCGCCTCGTCGGCCGGCTCCTCGGCAGCGGTATGGGCGTCGACTGGCGGCGCTTCGACGGCGTGCGCCTCGCCCTCCTCCGCGGCGGCTTCCAGCTCGGCGGGCGCCGCGTCAGGTTCGTGCTCCGCATGGTCATGCAAATGCAGGGCGGCCGCGACCTCGGCCTCTTCCGGCAGGTCTTCGACCGCCGCGGCGAAATGCACCATTTGCGTCAGCGCTTCGAGCCGAAGCACGGCGACGCCGATCGCCACCGTCACCACGCCGCCGCTGACGAGGATCGCGCCGCAGCAGGCGTAGAGCAGGCCGAGCTCGGTCGGCAGCAGGTCGAAGCTGGCCGCCAGGCCGCCCGCGCCCGCTGCGATGAGGACTAATCCCAAAACGAAGGTGACGATCGTCATCTGCTCTTCCGATTCGCTCAATTTATCAAAATGGCGGCCGAGCGCCAGATCGCCTTGGTTGCAGGGGGCGGTGCGGCGGTTTAACTATGGCGTTGGGTGCGAACGATGGCGCTCGCTCGGCGCGCCCCTTTCCGCACAACATCTTCATGGAGCAACGTCGATGACCTTTTCGCTTCCCGATCTCCCCTACGCCTACGAGTCGCTCGCGCCTTACATGTCGAAGGAGACGCTCGAATTCCATCACGACAAGCACCACCTTGCCTACGTCAACAATGGCAATAACCTCCTTAAAGGCACCGAGTGGGAAGGCAAGTCGCTCGAGGACATCGTGCGCGGCTCGTTCGGCAAGAACGTCGCCCTGTTCAACAACGCCGGCCAACATTACAACCACATGCAATTCTGGAAATGGATGAAGCCGAACGGCGGCGGCAAGATCCCCGGCGCGCTCGAGAAGGCGCTGATCGATTCGTTCGGTTCGGTCGACAAGGCCAAAGAGGCTTTGGTCCAGGCCGGCGCGACCCAGTTCGGCTCGGGTTGGGGCTGGCTCGCAGTCGTCGACGGCAAGATCGTCGCCACCAAGACCGCGAACGGCGAGAACCCGCTCGTCCACAATGGCAAGCCGATCCTCGGCGTCGACGTATGGGAACATTCCTATTACATCGACTACCGCAACCGGCGGCCCGACTACCTCAAGGCGTTCGTCGACCATCTGGTCAACTGGGAATACGTCGCCGAACTCTATCACGCCGCGATCGGCTGATCGCCGCCGCCGCGCAGCGGGCTCGTCACGCGACGAGCCCGCCTGGCCCGGCGACCAGCGGCGGCGCCGTCCGTCACTCGGTCAGATTGATCTTCTTGTCCTTGCACAGCTCGACGCCCTGAGCGTCGGTCACCGCGCCGTCCTCGAACACGGCGTGCAGATCGAACAGGCACGCCTTGTCGTGCGCGAGATGCGCAATCGTCTTCTTGCCCGCCGCGAGCGGACCGGCGATCTTCTTGCTGTCGGGAGTCCCCGAGATCGCGCCGACGAGCGAAGTGAGGCCGACCGCGCGGCTGTTGGTCACCTCGACCGCGATCGTCGCTTCGGCGGGCTTCTTCGGCTTCGGCTTGGGCTTCGGCTTGGCCGGCGTCGCGTCCCCCGCCGGCATTGTAACGGCGCCCGCCGAATCGGCCGCCGGCAGTGGGGTGGTCTGGGCGAAGCCGGCGCCGGCCGCCAGCAACGCGCCGCCGCACAGCGCGCAGACCGCCAAAGTCAACTTCCGTTTCACGTTCATGCCGCATCCTCCGCTCGGGACGCGTTTTCCCGACGCCCCGCACACGGTCGCGAGAATGACACTATCGCGCGCCGAGGAAAAGAGCGCCGAGCCGCGCCGTCACGCAGCCGGCGCGGCTAAACGGCGCGCCGCGGCGCTGAGCATCGGCAGCGCGTCTTCGATCTTCTCGGCGACGAGATAGCGCACTTCGAATTGTTCGCGAACGAAGCCGAGGTTGCGCATGTGGGCGAACAGCGCCAGCAGCGGCCGCCAGAAGCCGTCGATATCCGCGAGAAGCACGGGCTTGCGGTGGCGTTGCAACTGCACCCAGGTCAGCTGCTCGACCAGCTCCTCGAGCGTGCCGACTCCGCCGGGCAGCGCGATGAACGCATCGGCGCGATCGAACATCAGCTGCTTGCGCTGATGCATGGAGTCGACGACGACGAGCTCCTGCGCGCCAACGAGGGCGTGTTCGCGCGCGACCAGAAACTTGGGGATAATCCCGGTGACGCGACCGCCCGCCGCGAGCGTCGCGCGCGCCAGCCGGCCCATCAGTCCGTCGCCGCCGCCGCCGAACACAAGCCCGATGTCGGCTTCGGCGAGCGCGCGACCAAGCGCATCGGCGGCGTCCGCGAAACGCGGATCCGTTCCCACGCTCGAGCCGCAATAGACGCAGACGTTGCGAATGGGTTCCATGCGCCGATCTGCGGCGAGACCGCCGCGCGCGTCAAGCCGCGCGGCGGCGGTGCCGATCGCGCGTCACTTGGCGCGGCGACGACGCTGCTGGCCGAGGCCCATCTGTTTGGCGAGCGCCGAACGCGCCTTCGCGTAAGCCGGCGCGACCATCGGGTAATCGGGCGCCAGGCCCCACTTCTCGCGGTACTGCTCAGGCGACAGATTGTATTGGGTGCGCAGGTGACGCTTCAACGACTTGAACTTCCGTCCGTCCTCCAGGCAGACGATGTACTCGTTGGTGATCGACTTCTTGGGCGACACCGCCGGCTTGGCCGCCTCGGGCGCCGGCGCGGCCGCGCCGCTGGCGACGCGCACGATCGCCGCGTGGACGTCGTTCAGTAGCGCCGGCAACTCGCTGGCGGGCACTGAATTGTTGGCGACATAGGCCGAAACGATTTCGGCCGCGAGTTCAACGTGATTATTCGATTCGCTCATACCGAAAGAAGCTCCCGATACGCCGCAGCAGTTTCGACGCAGAAATTGCTCGAGATCCCGCCACGACTCAAGTCATTCAGAAAACGCCGACACTCGAATCGCGCGCTAACAGAACGCGTATCTTTTATCGGCAAACAATCTCCACTTCAAGACTGATTCCGACCCTTTTCACTGTGTTTCGTCAAGTTGAATTCGCGAATATTGTCGGTCCATCGGCGTCGAAGCAAGAATCACTCCAGTGAAACCTGCGCCGCGGCGGCGGCCCGGTCCGCGGCGGCTCCACGCGCGCGCCATTCGCCCTCGGGACGGGCGGGGATGCTTTCTGCGCCGCGCGCCCCTATATCTGGGCGGATTTCGCCGCGGGACCTCATGCAGCAGCCAAAGATTTCCAGTTTCTTCGCCCCGCGCCGGCGCGGGGAAGCTCAGGGCACCCTGTCGGGCACGGTGCGCCGCCTTTGGCCGTACCTGTGGCCGGGCGATCGCGCCGACCTGAAGGCGCGCGCCGGCCTGGCGGTGGTGCTGATGGTCGCCTCGAAGCTGGTGACGGTCGCCACGCCCTACGCGCTGAAATGGGCGACCGACGCGCTCGCGCCCGCGGTCAGCGGCGCCGGCGCGCCCGCGCTGGGCGCGCTCTCCGGCGCGCTGGCGCTGACCGCGCTCTACGGCCTGATGCGGATTCTGATGTCGCTGACGCAACAGGGGCGCGACGCCCTGTTTGCAGCGGTGGCGATGAACGCGGTGCGCCGCCTCGCCAACGAGGTCTTCGTCCACCTCCACCAGTTGTCGCTGCGCTTCCACCTCGATCGCAAGACCGGCGGGCTGACGCGCGTTCTCGAACGCGGCCGCAACGCGATCGAGACGATCGTGCGCACGTCGATGCTGACCGCGGTCCCGACGGTGGTCGAATTCGCTCTGATCTCGGCGGCGTTCCTCTATTCCTTCGACTGGCGCTACGTCGCCGCGATCACGGTCATGGTGATCGTGTATCTGGTCTACACCACCATCGCCACCAATTGGCGCATCGGCATCCGCCGCTCGATGAACGAAAGCGACACCGACGCCAACACCAAGGCGATCGACAGTCTGCTCAACTTCGAGACGGTCAAGTATTTCGGCGCCGAGGCGCGCGAAGCGGCGCGCTACGACCGTTCGATGGCGCGCTACGAGCGCCTCAGCGTCAAGACCTACGTCTCGCTGGCGGTGCTCAACGCCGGCCAGGCGATCATCTTCACCATCGGCATGATCGCCGTGCTGGCGATGTGCGTCGCGGGCATTCGCAGCCATCGCAACAACATCGGCGACTTCGTGCTGCTCAACGCGATGATGCTGCAACTCTACCAGCCGCTCAACTTCATGGGCATGGTCTACCGCGACATCAAGCAGGCGATCGTCGACATCGAGATGATGTTCGTCATCCTCGGCGAGCGCCCCGACATCGCCGACCGGCCAGGCGCGCGGCCGCTCGCCATCAGCCACGGCGCGGTGCGGTTCGAGAACGTCGACTTCGCCTACGATCCGGCCCGCCGCATCCTGCGCGGCGTGTCGTTCGAAGCGCCGGCCGGGCGCACGGTGGCGATCGTCGGCCCGTCGGGCGCCGGCAAGTCGACGATCTCGCGGCTGCTGTTCCGCTTCTACGAGCCGTCGTCGGGGCGCATCACCATCGACGGCCAGGACATCGCCGAAGTGACGCAAAAGAGCCTGCGCGCCGCGATCGGCATGGTGCCGCAGGACACGGTGCTGTTCAACGACACCATCCTCTACAACATCCGCTACGGCCGCGACGACGCGACCGAAGAGGAGGTGAAGGCAGTCTGCGAGGATGCGCAGATCGACGCCTTCATCCGTTCGCTGCCGCAAGGTTACGGCGCGATGGTCGGCGAGCGCGGCCTGAAACTCTCCGGCGGCGAGAAGCAGCGGGTCGCCATCGCCCGCACCATGCTGAAGGGGCCGCCGATCCTGCTGCTCGACGAGGCGACCTCGGCGCTCGACAGCTTCACCGAGCGCGAGATCCAGGCGGCGCTGGAGCGGGTGTCGAAGGGCCGCACGACGATCATCATCGCCCACCGGCTGTCGACCGTCGTCCACGCCGACGAGATCCTGGTGCTCGACAAGGGCGTGATCGCCGAGCGTGGAACCCACGACGCGCTGCTGGCGCTGGGCGGCATCTACGCCGGCTTGTGGAGCCGTCAGCGCGAGGTCGACGCCGCCGAGGAGGCGCTGCGGCGCGCCGGCGCCGCCGACCAGGAGGAGGACGCGGCGATCGAGGAGGACGCGCCACTCGCAGACGAGGCGGGCCTCGAGGCCTAGCCGCCCGTGACTTTTGCGGCGATTGGCGCCAGAACACCGGCCTCGCCCGTGAGATTTCCCATGTCGGTCGTCGACTCCATTCGCCGCCAGCTGACGCCCATCCATCCGCAGGGCTACGTCTTCATCGCCGCCTTCGCCGCGGCGACGCTGATCCTCGGCTGGATCTGGACGCCGCTCGGCTGGATCGGCCTGATCGCGACGCTGTGGTGCGCCTATTTCTTCCGTGATCCGGCGCGGGTGACGCCGCTCGGAGCCGAGCTGGTCGTCGCCCCGGCCGACGGAATCGTCTGCTTCGCCGGTCCGGCGACGCCGCCGCCCGAACTCGGCCTCGGCGCCAAGCCGCTGCAACGGGTGTCGATCTTCATGTCGGTGTTCGACTGCCACGTGAACCGCGCGCCGGTCGAGGGGCGGGTCAGACGGGTCGCCTACCACCCCGGCGCCTTCCTGAGCGCCGATCTCGACAAGGCAAGCGAAGCCAACGAGCGCAACGGATTGGTGATCGAGAACGCCGCCGGTCCGTTCGGAATCGTCCAGATCGCCGGCATGGTCGCCCGCCGCATCGTCTGCTTCACCCAGGAAGGCGCGCATCTGGCCGCCGGCGACCGCTTCGGCCTCATCCGCTTCGGCTCGCGCGTCGACGTCTATCTGCCCGACGAGGCGCGCGTCATCGTCGGCCTGCGCGCGCGGGCGGTGGCGGGCGAGACGGTGATCGCCGAATTCGGCCGCAGCGGCCCGCCGCGCCAGCACCGCCTGAGCTGACGGGCGCCGGCCGATGACCGAACTGCCGCCGAATCTGACGCCCACGATGCGCCCAGGGGGGCCGCGCCCGCCCTTCCGCGCGGTGCCGCTCAGGCTGTTGATCCCCAACCTCGTCACCCTGCTGGCGTTGTGCCTCGGCCTCACGGCGATCCGCTTCGCCTTCGAGGGCGCGATCGAATGGGCGGTCAGCGCCATCGCCGCCGCCGCGGTGCTCGACGGGCTCGACGGCCGCATCGCCCGCGCGCTCAAGGGCACCTCGCGCTTCGGCGCCGAACTCGACTCGCTCGCCGATTTCGTCGACTTCGGCGTCGCGCCGGGCGTCGTGCTCTATGTCGCCGGTCTCGACGCGATGAAAAGCCTCGGCTGGCTGACGGTCCTCGTCTTCGCCATCGCCTGCGCGCTGAGGCTGGCGCGGTTCAACGTGACGCTCGAAGATCCGTCGATGGCGGCGTGGCGGAATCACTTCTTCGTCGGCATGCCGGCCCCGGCGGGCGCGATCGTCGGCATGCTGCCGGTCTATCTGCGCCTGTTGCTGACCGACGCGTCGAACCCGCCGCATTTCGTTGCGGTGGAGATCGCCTATGTCCTCGTCGTCGCGCTGCTGATGGCGAGCCGCGTGCCGCATTTCTCCGGCAAGTCGATCGGCCGCGTGCCGCAGGCCTATGTCGCGCCGGTGCTGATCGGGCTGGCGGCGGCGCTGCTGCTGATCGTCAACTTTCCGCTGCAGTCGCTGGTCGCCTTGTCGATCGCCTATCTCGCCGCCATTCCCTGGAGCGTGCGCCGCTACCTGGCGATGGCTCGTCACAACGGCTGAAGCGAGCCCCTTGATCCGCTTTGCCGTTTCCCCGCGGCGGGATTTCATATAGGGTTCGCGCGTTTTTCGCCGGGCCGCTTCGTCGGACGACGGGTTAGAAGACCCTCGCGCCCCGCGTCGGCCCGGCGCTGGCAAGAAAGGTCCAAATGTCGAAGGAAGAACTGCTCGAATTTCCTGGTTTCGTCGTCGAACTGCTGCCCAACGCGACGTTCCGCGTCAAACTCGAAAACGACCACGAGATCATCGCCCATACCGCGGGAAAGATGCGCAAGAACCGCATCCGCGTGCTGGCCGGCGACAAGGTGCTGGTCGAGATGACGCCCTACGACCTGACCAAGGGCCGCATCACCTACCGATTCAAGTAGGCGCGAATCGCCATGGACGCTTCGCGCGCGAGGAGCGCCGCGTGACCGACGCCGCCGATCGCCCCTGCTTCATCCTCGCTTCCGGCTCGCCGCGCCGCCTCGCGTTGCTGGCGCAGATCGGCGTCGAGCCCGACGCGGTGATCCCCGCCGACATCGAGGAGACGCCGCGCCGCAACGAGTCGCCGCGCGCGCTGGCCCAGAGGCTCGCCGCCGAGAAGGCGACCATCGCCGCCGCGGCGGCGCGCAAACGGCCGGAGCTCACCCCCGCGATCACGCTCGCCGCCGACACCGTGGTCTGCGTCGGCCGGCGCATCCTGCCCAAATGCGAGATCCACGACGAAGCCGAAGATTGCCTCAGCCTGCTCTCCGGCCGCGCCCACCGCGTCTACACCGGGCTGAGCGTGATCACGCCGCTCGGCGGCCAGCGCAGCCGCCTGGTCGAGACCCGGGTCCGCTTCAAGCGCCTGTCGCGCGTCGAGATGAACGCCTATCTCGCCAGCGGCGAATGGCGCGGCAAGGCGGGCGGCTACGCCATCCAGGGCCTGGCCGGCGCGTTCGTGCTGCGGCTGGTCGGCTCCTACACCAACGTCGTTGGCCTGCCGCTCGCCGAGGCGGCGAACATGCTGGTGGGCGAGGGCTATCCTGTCCACCGTTACTGGACTCCGGGCGCCTGAGCGATGGCGCGGACGCCTCAACAGCGCGCGGAGGCGAAGGCAGCGGCCGCAGCCGAGCGCAAGACCTGCGCGATCTGCGGCAAGCCGCGCGATCCGCGCTACGATCCGTTCTGCTCGAAGCGCTGCGCCGACGTCGACCTCCACCGCTGGCTGAGCGGCGTCTATGTCGTGCCGGGCGCTCCAACCGCCCCCGACGAGCCGGACGGCGAAGAGGCGTGAAGCCCCCTCGCTGCGCTTCGGCTCACCCGGCCGTCTGCGCTTCCCCCTGCCCCGCTCGCGCGCCGATCCGCCCATCGGCGCAGGCGATGGCGAAGGCGTAGATGCGGGCGACGTCGTCGAGCCGTTCGAGCCGGCCGGACGCGCCGCCGTGGCCCGCCTCCATCGCCGTGCGCAGCATCACCGGACCGCCGCCGGTCATTGTCGCCCTGAGCTTGGCGACCCATTTCGCCGGCTCCCAATACGTGACGCGCGGATCGGTCAGGCCGGCGAGCGCGAGGATCGCCGGATAGGGTTGCGGGCGGACGTTGTCGTAGGGGCTGTAGCCGCGGATCGACGCAAACGCCGCCGCCGAGCGGATCGGATCGCCCCATTCGCGCCATTCCGGCGGCGTCAGCGGCAGGCTGCCGTCGAGCATGGTGTTGAGAACGTCGACGAAAGGAACGTCGGCGACAATGCCGGCGAAGCGCTGCGGCGCGATATTGGCGACCGCGCCCATCAGCATGCCGCCGGCGCTGCCGCCGTGGGCGACGACGCGGCTCGCCGCGCCATAGCCCTCGGCGACGAGATGGCGCACGGCGGCGAGAAAATCGCCGAAGGTGTTGGGCTTGGCGGCGAGCTTGCCGGATTCGTACCAGCCCCAGCCCTTCTCGGTGCCGCCGCGCACATGGGCGATGGCGTAGACGAAGCCGCGGTCGACCAGCGACAGGCGGTTGGTCGAGAAGCCGGCCTCCATCGCATGGCCATAGGCGCCGTAGCCGTAGACGAGCAGCGGCGCGCTTCCGTCGAGCCTGAGGTCGCGACGATACATGAGCGAGATCGGCACCCGCTCGCCGTCGTCGGCGCGGGCGAAGACGCAGCGCGCGACATACGCCGAGGCGTCGAAGTCCTTCGGCGTCGCCTGCTTCTTGCGCAGGATGCGCTGGCGGTGAGCGAGGTCGTAATCGTAGATCTCCTGGCTGCAGGCCATCGAGGCGAAGCTGAAGCGGAAGGTCGGCGAATCGAACTCGTAGACCGGCTCGAGCGCCAGCGTGTAGGTCTGCGCCTCGAACGCGATCTCATGCGCGCTCCCATCGGCGAGCGCGTGGACGACGAGATGGGGAACGTTGTCCTCGCGCGCCAGCAAGACGAGGAAGTCCTTGAACAAGGTGGCGCGCTCGATCAGCCGCCCCGGCTTGCGCGGCACGAACGGCCGCCAGTTGGCCTCCTCAGGCGCCTCGCGCGGCGCGACGACGATCTGAAAGTCGGCCGCGCCGCCGCTGTTGGCGCGGATGTAGAAGACGTCGCCGTGGTCCATCGCCTCGTAGCGAAAGCCGGGCCGGCGCGGCGCGATCAGCCGCGGCCTGGCGGCGGGATCGCCAAGGTCGACGACATGCGTCTCCGACGAATCGTGGCCGTGGACCGAGATCATCGCCGATCGGCCGAGGCGCGCGCCGCGGACGGCGATGAAAAAGGCGGGATCGGCCTCCTCGAAGATTTGGACGTCTTCGCTCTGCGGCGTCGCCAGCCGATGCAGCATCACCCGCCACGGGCGATGATCCTCGTCCTGCTCGACATAGAGGAAGCCGCCTGAGTCGGCGGTCCACACCGCTTCGCCGGTGGCGTTCTCGACGCGATCGCCAAGGTCGGTCTCGCCGGCGAGGTCGCGCACGCAGATCGCGTACATTTCCGAGCCCTTGTCGTCGGCGCTCCAGGCGAGCTTGGAATGGTCGGGCGACCAGCGGGCGAGCGACAGGTGGAAGAACGCCTTGCCTTCCGCACGCGCGTCGCCGTCGATGAGGATCGTCTCCTTGCCGCCGGCGCGCGGCTTGCGGCAGAAGATGCGGTGCTGGCCGCCATGGCGGAAACGCGAATAATAGGCGTAAGGCCCGTCGCTCTGCGGAACCTCGCTGTCGTCCTCCTTCAGCCGCGCGCGCATCTCGCGCGCGAGCTGGCGCTGCAGGACGCGGGTCGGCGCCAGCACGGAATCGGCATAGGCGTTCTCCGCCTCCAGCAGGGCGCGGATGTCGGCGGGCAGAGTCGTTGGGTCGCGCAGCACCTCGCGCCAGTTGTCGGCGCGGATCCAGGCGTAGTCGTCGATCCAGGCGACGCCGTGGGCGTGGCGTTCTTGCGGCCTTTTGGCCGCAATCGGCGGCGTCGGCGCGCCGCGCTGCGCAGCGTCGGTCATGGCGGCGGGACTCCCTTCGCGCGGGGGACCGCCTATTGCCACGGGCGGGGCGGGAGGGGAAGAGCGGCGGCGGCTCAACCGCGCCGCATTGACCCCGCCGGGCAAGATCGCGGCCCCGGAAAACCGGGCGACGAGCGACCTCGAACCGAGGCATGAAGCTATCAAGAACCTTGCGCAGTTTGGGACGATCGCCAAGCCTTCAAGAGCGAACGGCGATCGTCAGGCGCAGGCGGCGACGCAGGTCGAATCCGATCGCCTCGTACAGCCGCCGGGCGGGGTTGGCCGGCAGCACGTGCAGGATCGGGGTCCTTCCCTCCGCGTGGAGCCGGTCGGCCAGCGCGCGCATGAGCGCCTCGGCGTAGCCGCGTCCGCGATATTCAGGCGCCGTACAGACGGCGCTGATCTCGACATAATCGGCCAACCGCAAACGCTCGCCCGCCATGGCGGCGAGCACGCCGCGGTCGGTGCGCACGCCCAGGAAGCGCCCCATCCTGTGCGTCTGGGTTAAGAAAGGGCCTGGCGCTGTCAGGCCCGCGAGCGCCAGCATTTCGCTGGCGTCGGAATCGCCCAACCGGAGCATCGCGCAGGGCTCGCGCGAGCGCCGAGGCGTCTGCTTGCGACAGAGCATCTGATCGAGCGCCTCTGCGTGCGCGAGGCTCCATTCTGGCGGCGGGTCGAGCAGATCGGGCGAGAAAAATGCAAAGCGCGCGCCGGGGATCGCCAACGCGGCGAGATCGGCGAAGGCCTGCGCAGTCGGCGCCGCAAGCCCGGCGAGCGGAGAAACGTCTGGCGCGAACCGGCGCGCCAGTCCTGCTCCGAAGGCCATGCTCGCCTGCGGCCCGGTGAGCGCGGACCAGATTGGATTGTCGAGAGGGTCGGCGGGACGCATGGCGAACCGGTCGGAGGAATTGGAGCCGTCGCCCGCCGAAGTTCGTTCGGCGGTCAGTGGGGATTTGATACGAATAGCGCAGCCCCGTCGTCGTATCGCGACGCCGGACGCAAACGCAAGCGCGCGCTTCGCACGGGGCGGACGCCATCGTGATGATTTGGACTGTCGATCAGCGCGGGCTTGTACGCCGATCGGCCTCGCAAGCTCCCGATTGGCGTTGCTTCGCCGGGATCGATCCGGGTCAGCGAGCGAGGCGTCGCGTGTAAAGTGCAACGCCTCGCCAATTGTCATGACGAAGCGGAGCGGTCCGTCCCCTTCAATGTCACCGCAGTTTGAAGCTAAGCGACGTGCTCCAAGATCTTCTCCATCTCTTTCGCCGTGAAGGCGCGCAACGTCTGGATGTGAACATTGCCGGCCTTTGCCGTATTCAAAGCGAATGCGGCGCCGGCGACATCGTCAGGCGCTTCCGAGATCGCGACCAAGTCGTACTGCCCCTGCGTCCAGACGATTTCCTTGATCGTTATCCCGGCCGCCGCCGCAGCCTTCTTGGCGGCTTCCACGCGCTTGACCGTATCCTTGATGTTTTTCACACCTTGGTCGGTGAAAGTGTAAAGCGTTACATAGGTGGCCATTGTGTTTCCTCCCGTCGCGGAGATTTATCGTTTGAAACGCCGCCCAGTCTCCACCATGGGCGCGCGCCGGCCATTATTTCGCCGCGCGCACTTTCTCGAAGCGCGCGGTCGAAACGACAGTTTAGGCGAGGTGATCGACGCCGCGCGGAGCTTGTCGAGCGGGTCGCGACGCGCCGCAAGCCGGCGCATCGACTTCCAGAGAGGCGCGATAAAGCCGGTAAAGCCGCTCACGCGTTGCTGGTGATCCAAATCGTTGGCGCGCCAACCACCCCGGCTTTCTGCATAGCCTTCTTCAGCTCCTCGCTCTTGACGAAGGCTTGCGCGGCCTCTCGCGTGGCGAAATTGTGGGTCACCGTGATATCGTTGGGGTTGTCGGCCGCTTGGTATACGGCTTGGGCTTCTACGCCATTCGCCTTTTGAATCGGGGCGAAATCGTCGTAGATTTTGCGCCAAGTCTTATAGTCCGAGACCGTGTGTCTCACGAACATCGTCACCATCGGACATTCCTCCCAAAACTATTCTTTTCGCCTGCGCCTTTAAGAAGATCGGCGAAGGGTGTTCAGGGGTATCACGGCGCCGCGCAGGCGACAAATGACGGCATCTCGCTGTTCCTTTCCGTCGTCAAAAATTGGCAAGGTCGGCGCTGCGACAAAACTTGGCGATCTCCGCACGGCGTCGAAGCGCGGCAGGATCGGAATCGGTCGATCGCAGCAATTTACACGAACCTGACTACCCAAGCGGCCCGCTCCGCGGCCGGCATAGTGTCGGCGTTCGAGGAACGATCCATTGCTGCAGAATGGCGTCGATGGGCGCGAAGCTGACGCGCACTTGCCGAGTTTTGTCCGTCGACGCTCGCCAAATCGCCGACTTTTCGATGTGGCGCCGCGTGGAGGGACGCGAAGCGGCAAAGGACGACAAGAGTCGGCGCAGGCGTTCTAAGCCGCACTACGCAAAGGAGTTCCGAGGCGACCGGTCCTGCGCGAAGGGTTCTCGCTTTCCGGGCGCGCGATAGAAGACGAAGCTGAGAACTCGGCGCGATGGTTCGCTTCGGTCAAATCATAGCAGAGCAGGCGAGATGGAGATCGACCTCTTCGCCAGACTTCAAGGACGTCCGGGCGCTCAGCGCGAAATGAAGAAAGCGATCCACGACGTCCAGGTTCCAACCCGCGCCGAACCGGGATGTCTTGACGACCATGCGTTCCAATCGATCAAGGATCCGGAGGAATTCTAAGTCCATTCGCGCTGGCGTGGCCTGGCGGCGTTTGAAAACCACGTTCGGCAAAGCCACACCATTCGGTTCTCCGAGCGGATTGAGAAGCTGATGGATCAGCCTCTAAGCCCCGTGCTTGCCGAACTGATGCCGTAAGGCGCGGTTTGCCGACTCGCGCGCCATCTCAGCGCGTTTTAGCGGACGCTCGCTTCTTACGCGTCATGCTGACCGAGACGCCGAGGTTCGTCGCTTTTTGACGCGTTGCGGCCTCTGTTCGCTTGAGAGCTTTCGCAATCTTTGCGACCGGTTCCTTGCGAGCCATACCCTTAAGCAGGCGGACGTCGTCTTTCGACCAAGGTCGCCGAATTGGCGTCTTCTTCGAGCGTGCAATAGTCTTGGCCATGTCGTCTCCTGTTTGGCGCGTCTCTGGTGCGAACGGCGTTATGCATGAAATCCAATCGCTTGCAAAGCTTGTGAATCACCGCGACCAACAGTCACCGCCGACTGCATCAATAGGCCCGACAGCCTTTGCTTCAATGTCCACTTCGGAGGCGCTACGACCTCCGACTGAACGGCAAGGTAGGGCGCAAGGCGATCGTTGAAACGCCCCCACGCCCCCCGAAGGCCGGAATCTCTTTCTGTTCTACAGAATACATACTATCCCACTCCTTCGTCGTTTCCACAGCCAGTCGGAGCGCGCCGAAGGAGGCGACCCGTGACCCAAGCGCCCCTACTCTCCCCGGCCGGCCGCCGCTGCGCGGTGCGGGAGCGCGAATTAACCTCAAGCGGCGCGACGCCCCGCCGGGCGAAGACGGCTCGCCGATCGCCAAGGTCGCCCTTGACGCGCCGCAAGCCATTGACTCGTAAAGGCTATGCCGTCGCCAAGACTTGACAAGACTTGACGAAACTTGACGCCCCGCTTGACGGCCAGTCCCTTCTCCCGCCTCGCGGCAGAAGGTGGCGGCGAAGCCGCCGGATGAGGGCGCGTCCGCCCTCGCTTGCGGCCCCGGATCGTCCTCGATCCCGCCCACCGCCGGTTTCGGCGCGGCGATCATCGCCTGGTTGGGCGGGCTCGCCGGGCCGCCGACGGCTTCTCCGAACCGCCGCGCCTAGTCGAGCGTTGTCCGTCGAGCCGGCGCCTTCAGGCCGCATCCTTCGTTCACAAACGCGCGATTTTGATCTCGCGCCGGCCATCGTCCGCGCAAATCAGTTATCGAGTGGCCAATGTCCGTCAGTTCGCGCCTTGAAGGCGCGCTCCCCCTCCTGCCTTCGAATGTCGACCGCTCCGGCGTCCTCGCGATGATCGTGGGAACGTTGATCACCGCCTGGTCGGGGGTGCTCGTGCGCCTGATCGACGTCGGACCGTTCGCCGCCGGCGCCTGGCGGCTGGCGCTCGCCGTGCCGGCGCTGGCGGCGTGGGCTAGGCTGGCGCGGCGCGACAAGCGTGACGCTGCGAACCTCCGAGGTTCCCTCGGCCCGCTGATCTTCGCCGGCCTCGCCTTCGCGCTCAACATCGGCTTCTTCCACATCTCGCTGACCGGCACCAAGATCGCCAATGCGGCCTTCATCGGCGCGGTCGGGCCGATCGTCACGGTCGTCGGCGGCGTGCTGTTCTTCCGCGAGCGTTCGCCGTCGCGGATCTGGCTGGCGCTTGGGTTGGCGTTGTTGGGCGCGTGGACGATGGCCGGAATGGCGGCGCCGAATCGAATCGGATTCGGCGATTGTTTCGCTCTCTGCTCGTCGATCGCCTATGCGAGCTATCTCCTGTTGATCAAGCAGGTCCGTGTCAGGCTCGACGCCGTGCGGGCGACGCTGTGGTCGGCGGCGATTTCGGCCGTCGTCCTCGCCGTCGCGGCGTGGCTCCACGGCGAGAAGCTGATTCCGTCGAGTGCGTTCGGCTGGATGATCGCCGCGCTGCTGGGCTTGGGCGTCCACGCGCTGGGCCAGGGCTTGACCTCGGCGGCGATGGGCCGCGTGACGGTCGGCGTCATCGCGCTGGTGATCCTCGCGCAGCCGCCGTTTTCGGCGCTCGCCGCCTGGACCGTGCTCGGCGAGGGGATGACGCCGCTGCAGATCGCCGGCGGCGCGTTCATTCTCGCCGCCGTGCTGTTGTCGGGCCCGTCTACGGCTTCTCCCAGCCGCCGCTCTTCGCCGAGCGGAACAGCGCGTCGATGACGCGCATGTTGGCGATCGCGTCCTCGATCGGGAATTCCAGCGGCGCTTCGCCGAGAACGGCGCGCGAGAACGCGTCGCCTTGCAGCGTGTATTGATCGCAGGTCGGGAATTCCTCGATCTTGGCGCCGCCGCCGACGAGATCGACGCCGCTGTCGATCGTGATGCGCATCGGCCGATCGATCAGCGCGTTGAAGGGAACGGCGACCTCGACCCGGCCGGCCTCGCCGACGATCGTCACCCGCTGATAGTCCTGGATCTGGGTGGCGCAGGTGAAGGTCAGATGGCGGCCGCCGGGGAACTCGATCAGCGCGCTCGCCAGTCGATCGGTGCCGAACTTCGCATCGACGTCGAGGCTCGCAACGACCCGGGTCGGCTCGGCGCCGAAGACGAAGCGCGCGGTCAGGATCGCGTAGCAGCCGATGTCGTAGAGCGCGCCGCCGCCCGGCGGCTTGTTGCGGATGTTGTCGGCGTCGAGCAGGCGATAGGCGAAAAAAGTCTGGATCGCCCGCGCCTCGCCGATTGCGCCCGATCGCGCGATCTCGCGCGCGCGCCGCCACTGCGGATGATGGCGCACCATGAACGCCTCGGCGACCAGCTTACCGGTCCGTGCGCGCGCGGCGACGAGCGCTTTCGCCTCGTCGGCGTTAAGCGCGATCGGCTTCTCGCACAGCACGTGCTTGCCCGCGTCGAGCGCGCGGACGGTCCAGGCGACGTGCAGCTCGTTGGGAAGTGGATTGTAGATCGCCTCGATCGCCGGGTCGGCGAGCAGTTCCTCGTAGGAGCCGTAGGCCTTGGCGATGCCGTGCGTCAAGGCCGCCGCCTTCGCCTTGGCGAGATCGCGCGACGCGATCGCGTCGACGCGCGCGACCTCGCCGCGCTGCATGCCGGGAATAACCCGCTTGAGGCCGATATCGGCTGCGCCGAGCACGCCCCACGAGACTTTACGCGCCATCTTGTCCTCCCCTTCGCGATCAGCGCCGCACAATAGCGATTTTTCGCCGCGACGGAACCGCCGCCGGGCTTGCCGCCGCGCGCGCCGGCGCCCTATCGTCGCCGGATCGGCTTGCTTCTCAGCCGCCGGACGGGAACGCGCCTATGGCTCAAGCGGAGAACGCCTTTTCCAAGGCGCGGCTCGAGGCTTTTTCCGACGGCGTGCTCGCCGTGATCATCACCATCATGGTCCTCGACCTGAAGGCGCCGGAGAGCGACGACCTCGCCGCGCTCACCAAGCTGTGGCCGTCCTTCGCCATCTATGTCGTCAGTTTCGCTTTCGTCGCGATCTACTGGATCAACCATCACGCGATCATGATGGCGGCGCGGCAGGCGACGGTGAGCCTGATCTGGGCCAACAACGCGCTGCTGCTCTGCCTGTCGCTGATCCCGTTCGCCACCGCCTATGTCGGCAAGACGCACATTTCGCCGCTGGCGACGATGGTCTACGCGGCGCTGCAATTCGCTTGCGGGCTCGCGTTCATGCTGACCTACTCGACCATCGTCGCCCAAAGGCGCGACGATGCGGAATTCGTGGCGGCGGCGCGAGCGCGCCGGTGGCAGAACCGCGCCGCCAACATCGTCTATCTCGTCTCGATCCTCGTCGCCGCGATCAGCCCGGTGAGCGCGCTCGCCCTGTTCGTCGCCGTCGCCGTCGCCTATGTCGTGCCCGGCCTGTTCAACGAGGCGCCGCTGCCGCGCTCGGCGCAGTCCGAGGGCTAGCCTATTTCTCCGCCGGAACGCGGCCCTCGCTTTGGCGCCCGATCATCCAGCCCGGATATTCGGGCGGCAGGGCGCTCGCCTTGTCGAGCGTCGCGATCTCCTCGGCGCTGAGCGTCAGCTTGGCGGCGGCGAGATTGTCGTCGAGCTGCTCGATCGTCTTGGCGCCGATGATGACGCTCATCACGCCCTTGCGCTGCAACAGCCAGGCGAGCGCGACGCGCGCGACCGACGCGCCGTGCGCCTCCGCGATCGGCCGCATCGCGTCGACGATGGCGAAGGCGCGGTCCTTGTCGACCGGCGGAAAGTCGAACGCGACGCGGCGCGCCCCCTCCGGTCCCTTGCCCTCGCGCGCGAACTTGCCGGTCAGCAGGCCGCCGGCGAGCGGGCTCCACACCATCACGCCGAGCCCCTGATCCTCGACCAGCGGCACGATCTCGCGCTCGAGGTCGCGCCCGGCGATGGTGTAATAGGCCTGAACCGTCTCGAACCGGGCGAAGCCGCGCCGCTCGGAAATCCCCAGCGCCTTCATGATCTGCCAGGCGGCGAGATTGGAGCAGCCGATCGACCGCACGAGCCCGCGCGACACGCAATCGTCGAGCGCGCGCAACGTTTCCTCGATCGGCGTGACCGGATCGAAGCCGTGGATCTGATAGAGGTCGACGTGGTCGAGGCCGAGCCGCTTCAGGCTGCCGGCGATCTGATCCATGATGTGGCCGCGCGACAGGCCGACTGAATTCGCGCCGGCGCCGGTGCGGCCGCGCACTTTGGTGGCGACGATCACGTCTTCGCGATTGACCTTCAAATCGCGCAAAGCCTGGCCGAGCATGACCTCGGATTGGCCTTCCGAGTACACGTCGGCGGTGTCGATGAAGTTGACGCCGGCGGCGAGTGCGCGCTCGACCAGCGCCGTCGCGCCCTTCTGATCGACCGTTCCGATGGCGCGCCAGATCCCGGCGCCGCCGGCGAATGTCATGGTTCCGAGGCAGATTTCCGAGACGAACTGGCCGGTGCGGCCAAGCGGACGATAGTGCATGAAAGGAGGCTCCTTGCTCGACGCGATGCCTGAGCCGCGCGCGGCGAGCCAGGATAGGCGGCGGCTCGCGTCATGTGCAAGCCGCCAGTGACCGAACGCGGATTTGACCAGAATCGATACGTGACGCCGGTCTGCGACAGGAGTCGCTCGGCTCAGGCGGCCTGCTCCGTCGGCGGGGCGAGCGCGCCGGTCATCATCGCCACCGCTTCCGACATGGTCTGCTTGCGCGGGTCGATGACGGCGAGCCGCCGGCCGAGCCGATGGATGTGGATGCGGTCGGCGACTTCGAACACGTGCGGCATGTTGTGCGAGATGAGGATGATCGGCAGGCCGCGCCGCTTGACGTCGAGGATGAGTTCGAGCACGCGGCGCGATTCCTTGACTCCGAGCGCGGCTGTCGGTTCGTCCATGATGATGACGCGGCGCGCGAAGGCGGCGGCGCGGGCGACCGCGACGCCCTGGCGCTGGCCGCCCGAAAGCGTCTCGACCGGCTGATTGATGTTCTGGATCGTCATCAGGCCGATTTCGTTGAGCTTCTGGCGCGCGAACTTCTGCATCGCGGCGCGGTTGAGCAGCCGGAACAGTCCGCCAATCCCGCCTTTCACCCGGATCTCGCGGCCGAGGAACATGTTGTCGGCGATCGACAGGGCCGGCGACAAAGCGAGGTTCTGGTACACAGTCTCGATGCCCGCCTCGCGCGCCTCGATCGGCGACTTGAAATGCACGATCTCGCCGGCGAGGCGAATCTCGCCCGCGTCCGGAGTGATCGCGCCGCACAAAGCCTTGATCAGCGTCGACTTGCCGGCGCCGTTGTCGCCGATCACGGCAAGGATCTCGCCGGGATAGAGGTCGAAGTCGGTTTGGTCGAGCGCGACGACGCGCCCGAACCGCTTCACCAGGCCGCGCGCCTGCAAGATTGGTTCGGCGGTCATTTCGAAACCCTCCGGATCCACTGGTCGAGCGCGACGGCGACGATGATCAGCACGCCGATGGCGAATTCCTGCCACAGCACGTCGAGTCCGGCGAGCGACACGGCGGAGCGGAAGACGCCGACGATCAGCGCTCCGACCATCGTGCCGACCATCGAACCGCGGCCGCCGAACAGGCTGGTGCCGCCGATCACCACCGCGGTGATGCTGTCGAGGTTGGCGTTCTCGCCGGCGGTCGGGCTGATTGCGCCAACGCGGCCGATCAGCGCCCAGCCCGCAACCGCAGCGATAATTCCGGCGAGCGTGTAGACGCTGAACAGGATGCGGTCGGTGTTGATGCCGGCGAGCCGCGCCGATTCCGGATCGTCGCCGGTCGCATAGAGGTGGCGGCCGTAGGCGGTGCGATTGAGCACGTACCAGAAGACCGCCGCGATCAGCAGCATGAGGAAGGTGCCCCACATGATGCGCGCGGTGCCCACCTCGAGCTGATTGCCCATGATTTGCAGGAAGTAGGCCTTGTCCTCAATGTCCTGCATGCCGATCGTTTCGCTCTGCGAATAAAACGTGTTGAGAGCGCCGATGATCGACAGCGTGCCGAGAGTGACGATGAACGGCGGCATCCGCATGCGCGTCACCAGCACGCCGTTGAGGCCGCCGAAGAATGCGCCGCAGATGAGGCCGATCGGGAATGCGAGGATGGTCGGAACGCCATCGAACACCGCGAGGCGGCCCATCACCACCGACGAGATCACCATGATGACGCCGATCGACAGGTCGATGCCGGCGGTCAGGATCACCAGCGTCTGTCCAACGCCGAGAATGCCGGTGACCATCACCTGGGTCAGGAT
>NZ_JBEKVH010000023.1:0-35375 GCF_049514155.1 Roseiarcus sp.
ACTGCGCCGTCGCCATGCTCGCCAACCAGGCGATGAACTATCTCGTCTCCGGCCGCTCGCCGAGCCGGCTCGGCAACGCCCACCCCAACATCGCGCCCTACCAGGTGTTCGCCGTCGCCGACGGCCATGTCATCGTCGCGGTCGGCAACGACCGCCAGTTCCGCAGCCTCTGCCGCGCGATCGGCGCCGAGGCGGCCGGCGCCGAGCCGGATTTTGGCGCCAACCCGCTGCGCGTCGCCAACCGTGCGCGCCTGACCGCGACACTTGCGCCTCATCTTTCCGCGCTCACGCGCGCCGAACTGCTGGCGAAGCTCGAAGCGGCGGGGGTGCCGGCGGGGCCGATCAATAGCATCGCGGACGTCTTCGCCGATCCGCAGGTCGTCCACCGCGGACTGAGGCTCGAACTCGTCGGCGACGACGGCGCGCGCGTGTCCGGCGTCGCCTCGCCGATCGTCATCGACGGCGTGCGGATGGTCTCCGACCGTCCCAGCCCGCAGCTTGGCGAGACGGAGCGGTAGCGCGCTTCGGAGTCGTCTCCTCGCTCGTCACGCCCGGACTTGATCCGGGCGTCCAGGCGGCGGCGGTTGCGGTTAGCCTGGCGAGGCGCATCCCTGGATGCCCGGCACATCAAGGCCGCGCATGACGGTAGGATGGTCAACGCCGACGCAGGGACGTCGACGCGCACACGCGGGCGCGCTAGAAAAATCCCGCGACGTCGTCGTCGCAGGGAGGCTCGAAGTGTCTTACGCGCTGGCGATCGACCAGGGCACCACCTCGACGCGGGCGATCCTGTTCTCGTCGGAGCTGACGATCGTCGCCGCGGCGCAGCAGGAATTCGCCCAGCATTATCCTGCGCCCGGCTGGGTCGAGCACGACCCCGAAGACATCTGGCGCACGACGCTCGCAACCGGCCGCGAGGCGCTGGCCCGCGCCGGCGCGCGCCCCGCCGACGTGGCGGCGATCGGAATCGCCAACCAGCGCGAGACGACGCTGATCTGGGACCGCCGGACCGGCGAGCCGATCCATCGCGCGATTGTCTGGCAGGATCGGCGCACCGCGGGGGCGTGCGAGCGATTGCGCGCGGCAGGCTGCGAGCCGCTCGTCACGGCGCGCACGGGCCTGCTGCTCGACCCCTATTTCTCGGCGACCAAGATCGCCTGGCTGCTCGACAACGTGGCCGGCGCGCGCCCGCGCGCCGAGCGCGGCGAACTCGCCTTCGGCACGGTCGATGCGTTCCTGCTGTGGCGGCTGACCGGCGGGGCGGTCCATGCGACCGACGCCACCAACGCCAGCCGCACCCTGCTCTACGACATCCGCCGCAACGCCTGGGACGACCAGCTGCTCGACCTCTTCCGCGTTCCGCGCGCGATTCTGCCCGACGTGCGCGATTCGGCCGACGACTTCGGCTTCGCCGCGCGCGAGCATTTCGGCGCGACGATCGCGATCCGCGGCGTCGCCGGCGACCAGCAGGCGGCGACCGTCGGCCAGGCCTGTTTCACGCCGGGCATGATGAAGGCGACCTACGGCACCGGCGCCTTCGCGCTGGTCAACACCGGCAGGACGCCGGTCGTCTCGTCGCACCGGCTGCTGACGACCATCGCCTACCGCCTGAACGGCGAGACGACCTACGCGCTCGAAGGCTCGATCTTCGTCGCCGGCGCGGCGGTGCAATGGCTGCGCGACGGCCTCGGCGTCATTCGCGCCGCCGAGGAATCCGGCGCGCTCGCCGCCGCCGCCGACCCGGCGCAATCGGTCTATCTGGTGCCGGCGTTCGTTGGTCTCGGCGCGCCCTATTGGGACCCCGACTGCCGCGGCGCGCTGTTCGGCCTGACGCGCGCCACCGGGCCGAAGGAGATCGCGCGCGCGGCGCTCGAAAGCGTCGGCTACCAGACGCTCGACCTGATCGAGGCGGCGCGCGCCGATTTGCCGCCCGGCGCCGGTGCCGGGACGGCGCTGCGCGTCGACGGCGGCATGGCGGCGTCGGATTGGACGATGCAGCGCCTCGCCGACATCCTCGACGCGCCGGTCGACCGGCCCGCGATCAAGGAGACGACGGCGCTCGGCGCCGCCTATCTCGCCGGGCTCCACGCCGGGCTCTATCCGCCGCTCGCCGAGTTCGGCCAAAGCTGGCGGCGCGAGCGCGCCTTCCGCCCGACGCTTGCAGCAGACACGCGCACGAAGATGGTCGCCGGCTGGCGCGACGCGGTGGCGCGCACGCTGACCGCGCGCAAAGCGTAGCCGGGCGCAGAGCCGGGTTCGCGCCGACCAGCGCGGGCCGGCGTCCCGGCGCGACCGTTCATTGATCGCTTCGCTGCGATTCTGCGCGAGACGAGGTCGAACTCAAGGATGCGCGAAGCGCACCGCCTGCGGCGGCGGCCCCTTGGGCCGTCCTTGACTTCGACTTCGTCTCGCGCCCTCGCTCCGCCAAGCATTCAATGAACAAATCTGCTTCATGGCCGGCGTTGTCACCGACGCCTCGCCTTGACAGAGGGCGTCGGCGCGGGCCAATCCGCCGCGTCGTCGCCGCCGGAATCCGTCATGCCCTCTCTCTCGATCGCCGAAATCGCCGAGCGCTTCCCCGACTTCCGCGTCGCGCTGGTCGTCGCAGAAGACTTGCGGATCGGCGCGGCGCGCAGCGCGGCGCTCGCCGCCGAGATCGCAGCGGCGGAAGAGGCGTGCCGCAAGCGCTGGGGCGGGACGGAGCTTTCCGCCATTCCCGGAGTCGCCGCCTGGCGCGCGGCCTACAAGGGCTTCGGCATCAAGCGGACGAGCTACCGCTCGTCGGTCGAGCGGCTGATCAAGCGCGTGCTGGCGGGCGGCGCGCTGCCCGAGGTCAACGCGCTCGTCGATCTCTACAACGCCGCGTCGCTCGCGAGCGAACTCTGCCTCGGCTGCGACGATCTCGACGCGACCGAAGGCGATCTTGCCTTCCGTTTCTCGCGTCCCGACGACACCTTCATCGACATGGGCGCGGAAGCGGACGAGGACCCCAACGATCCGCCCAAAGTCGGCGAAGTCGTCTACGCCGACGCGCGCCATGTGCTGTGCCGGCGCTGGAACTGGCGCCAGGACGCGCGCAGCGCCGTTTCGGCCAAAACGCGCCGCGTCGCGCTGACGGCGCAGTCGAACGGCGCCGGCGACGTCGAGGTCGCGGCGGCGCGCGTCGTCAGGCTGATCGAACGCGAATGCGGCGGCCGCTGCCGCATCGTCGTCGCCGACCGCGCGCGGCCGATCGTCGCGTTCTAACGACAGCCGCATCCCTATCCTCACCGTGAAGGAGCGGGCGCTCGATCCTCCCCGTCGTTCGAGACGCGCCGCTCACGCGCCGCTCCTCACGATGAGGAGGATCACGATCTCGGTTCTCCGTCGCCCTCGTCCTTCGACTCGCCCGCTTCGCGGGCGGCTCAGGATGAGGGCGCGCGCGGCGCGCCTTGCGTCGCGCCAACATCAGATATAAGCATATCTTTATGTCTAACGTCGCGCCATCCGCCACGCCGCTGGCGCTGAGCTTCGACGCCCTGCTCGCCAGCCTGCAGGCGGCGGGCGAGGTGACGCGCCTCAGGCTGATCGGCCTGCTCAGCGAAGCCGAGCTGACGGTCAGCGAGCTCGTCGCCATTCTCGGCCAGTCGCAGCCGCGCGTGTCGCGGCATTTGAAATTGCTGGTCGAAGCCGGCCTCGCCGAGCGCCAGCGCGAAGGCGCCTGGGCGTTCTATCGGCTCGCCGACCCCGGCGGCGCGCTGGCGCGCGCGCTGGTCGCCCGCGTCGATCCCGCCGACCCGACCTTCGCCGCCGACCGCGCCCGGCTGGCGGCGGCGCGCGCGGCGCGGCGCAAGCAGGCGGCGGCCTATTTCGCCGAGCGCGCCGCCGACTGGGACGCGATCCGCGCGCTGCATGCCTCAGAGAGCCGGGTCGAGGCGGCGATCCTGGCGATGGTCGGCGACCGGCCGATCCGCGGCCTGCTCGATCTCGGGACCGGGACCGGTCGCATGCTCGAACTGCTCGCGCCGCGCGCCGATCGCGCCGTCGGCGTCGATCAGAGCCCGGCGATGCTGGCGGTTGCGCGCGCGCGCATCGGCGAGAGCGGCCTGCGCAACGTCCAGCTGCGCCAGGGCGACCTCTATGCGCCGCCGGTCGAGCGCGATTCCTACGACCTCGTCGTCATCCACCAGGTGTTGCATTTTCTCGACGATCCGGCGCGGGCGCTGGCCGAAGCGGCGCGGGCGCTGCGGCCGTCGGGCCGGCTGTTGGTGGTCGACTTCGCCGCCCATGGCGAGGAATTTCTGCGCGAGGCCTACGCTCATCGCCGGCTCGGCTTCGCCGAGGAGGAAATCGCCGGCTTTCTCGCCGACGCCGGGCTCGCGCCGGTCGCCGCCGAGCGCGTCGCGCCGGCCGCCGGCGAGCCCGACAAGCTGACCGTGGCGCTGTGGCTGGCGCGCGACCGGCGGATCATTTCCGACCCCCTGCCGAAACCTGCAATGGAGATCGCCTGATGGCGGCCGTTCCGCAGCGCCTGAGCCGCTCGGGCTCGCGCGTCTCCGTCTCGTTCGAGTTCTTCCCGCCCAAGACGCCGGAAATGGAAGCGCAGCTTTGGGAGGCGGTCGGCCGGCTCGCGCCGCTCGCGCCGGCGTTCGTTTCGGTCACCTACGGCGCCGGCGGCTCGACCCGCGAGCGCACGCACGCGACCGTCGCGCGGCTGGTCAAGGAGACGCCGCTCAAGCCCGCCGCGCATCTGACCTGCGTCGGCGCGAGCTCGGCGGAAATCGACGCGGTGCTGAAGGGCTACGCCGCCGCCGGCGTGCGCCACATCGTCGCGCTGCGCGGCGATCCGCCCGGTGGGCTCGACACGCCCTATGTCGCGCCGCCCGACGGCTACCAGTCGACCGACGCTCTGGTGAGCGCGATCAAGGCGGCGGGCGATTTCGAGGTCTCGGTCTCCGCCTACCCGGAGAAGCATCCGCAAAGCCCGAATCTGCTGCATGACATCGAGGCGTTGAAGCGCAAGGTCGACGCCGGCGCCGACCGCGCCATCACCCAGTTCTTCTTCGACAACAGCGCCTACTTGCGCTTCCTCGACGTCGCCGCGGCGGCGGGGATCGCGATCCCGATCGTGCCGGGGATCGTGCCGGTGCTGAATTTCAAGCAGACCGCCAATTTCGCGCGCAAGACCGGGGCCAGCGTGCCGAACTGGCTCGCCGAGCGCTTCGAGGGGCTCGAGGACGATCCGGCGACGCGCCGGCTGGTGGCGGCGGCGGTCTGCGCCGAGCAGGTCATCGACCTGATCGACCGCGGCGTCGACCACCTTCATTTCTACACCATGAACCGCGCCGATCTCGTCTTCGCGATCTGCCACCTTATCGGCCTGCGCGCCCAGCCGGCGGCCTGACCGGCGCGCCTAGCGCGCCAGCCCCGGCAGCATGCGCGCGAGCGTGCGGTCGCCGAGCGCCCAATGGTGGAACAAGGCCGCTGCGGCATGGCCGAGCGCGACCACGCCGAGCGCATTGGCGGCGAGTTGGTGCAGCCCGAGGACCTCGCGGAAGAACGCGCGATCCATCACCCAGGGCGACGGAACGTCGAACAGGCCGAAAACCGGCAGCGCCTGGCCGCGCGCGAATTGCAGCACGACGCCGAGAATCGGCGTCGCGATCAGCAGCGCGTAGAGCAGCAGATGTCCGGCCGTGGCGGCGTAGCCGATCCACGGCTCGAATCGACTGGCGGCAATCGCCGGCGGCGGCGGATCGAGTGCGCGCCAGACCAGCCTCAGCACAAGCAGCAGGATGACGCCGAGGCCGAGCGACATGTGGACGAAGAGGTCGGCGTTGAGCGCCGCCCCACGCGGGAACACCTCTCGGAACTGGCCGAGCGGCCAGGCGAGCGCGACGAACAGCGCCGTCGCCCAATGCGCGAAGCGCGCGACCGAGCCGTAGTCCTTCTGAGAATTTCGCAACGGCATGATTGGCCTCGAGATGAAATGAAGTCTTGTCGATTCGGGCGACGCTGACCCCGACTTCAAAAGCACGCGGTCCGATTTGTCCTTGCCGGATTATTGCAAATTCGTAAGTCGCGCGCGTTTCAACCCCGCGCGAGCCCGTCGATCAGCGCCCTCAGCGTCGCCACCGTCGAAGCGTCGGCCTCGCCGTCGACGCGCGCCGGGCGGAAGTGGCGCTGGAAAGCGGCGACGACGGCGCGGGTCGGCGCATCATAGACGCCGGTCAGCTCGATCCCGTAGCCGTAGAGCGCCAGCAGCGCCTGCAACGCCCGCACCGGCGGCCCCTCCCGGCCGGGACCGTACAACGGTCCGTCGACGATCGGCGCCGGCTCGACCCAGTGGCCGACGCCCGCCAGCGCCAGCGCGTCCCACGGGAAGCGCTCGCCAGGGTCGCGCTTGCGCGCCGGGGCGAGGTCGGAATGGGCGAGCACGCGCTCGGGCCGGATCGCGCGCCGCGCCGCGATGTCGCGCAGGAGCGCGATCGTCGCGTCGATCTGCGCCTGCGGGAAATCCGGCAGTCCGCCGTCGTGGCCGGGATTGACGATTTCGATCCCGATCGAGGCCGAATTGAGGTCGCGCAGGCCGCCCCATTGGCCGATTCCGGCGTGCCAGGCGCGCTTGTCTTCGGCCACGAGCTGGGCGATCTCGCCGCTCTCCCAGACGAAATAATGGGCCGACACTTCGGCGGCGGGGTCGACGAGCAGCGCCAGCGCGCCTTCGGCGGTCGGCATGCCGGTGTAATGCAGCACGACACAATCCGGCCGCGCATGTCCGCGCCGCTCGCCGAAATTGAGCGAGGGCAGCACGCGCGCAACCAGCGGGCTGTCGGGGGCGAATGCGTCGGTCATGGCGGCGCGGCCCTTGTCCGCGCGGCGGAAGGGGCCGCCGAGCGCGCGCGAATGCGGCGGGCGCGGCGCTGTCGGTTCAGTACCAGGCGCGGCAGACGCGATTGCCGTAATAATCGTAGTACCACTCGCCGCAGCGATAGCCGGGTCCGGGCGGGGTCGAAGCCGAGCCGATCATCGCGCCGGCCGCCGCTCCGGTGATGCCGCCGACGATCGCGCCGCCTGGCCTGCCGGTCAGCGCGCCGCCGAGCAGCGCGCCGGCCGCGCCGCCGAGCACCGCGCCGTTGGCGGCGTTCTGCTGTTGCGGCGTTTCGCAGCCGGCGATCGGCAGGGCCGCCGCCAAAGCGAGAGAAAGGATCATCAGTTTCTTCATCGTGTCGGTCTCCATTGCGTCGCGCGACGCCCACGCGCCGACGCCAAACTCACCAGCTCGCGGCTTTCGCGCCGTTGACCCGCTGACCCAACCCCCGAACGCCTTAGCACAATGTTGCGGCGGATGTCGTCAATGGCGGGTGAATCGCGATCATCGACGCATGCGCGCCGCCGGGTTCGCCATGGCGCGTTCGAGCGCGTCGAAACTGTGCGGGCTGAGGCTCGCTGCGGCGTTGAAGCGCAAGTAGGCGTGCGCGTCGGGCGCGGCGCTGAACACGGGTCCGGGCGCGAGGCCGACGCCTTCGGCCAGCGCGAGCCGCGCGATCGCGGTCGCGTCCAACCCGTCGGGCAGGCGCGCCCACAGGAAGACGCCGCCGCGCGGCTCGATCCATGGCGTCAGCCCGGCCGTCCTCAGCCGCGTCAGCGTGCGGCCCATCGCGTCGGCGAGCCGCGTCCTCAGCGCGCCGAGGTGGCGGCGATAGCCCGCTTCGGTCAGCATCCTGTGCAGGAATGCGGCGGCGAAATGGCCGCTGCTCAGCGCGGTCGCGAGCTTGAGGTCGACGACCGGATCGACCCAATCCGGCCGCAGCGCCAGATAGCCGCAGCGCAGCGCGGCGGAGACCGTCTTCGAGTAGCTGCCGACCTGGATCACCCGCTCGAGGCCGTCGAACGCCGCCAGCCGCGTTCCCGGCGGCCCCGACTCGAAATCGGCGAAGATCTCGTCCTCGATGACGACGACCTGGTGCCGCTCGACGAGCTTGAGGATGCGATGAGCGACGGCGGGCGACAGCGACAGGCCGGTCGGGTTGTGGAACGCCGCGACGGTCAGGTAGAGCCGCGGCGAACGCGCGGCGAACAGCGCGCCGAGCGCCTCGACGTCCGGCCCTTCCGGCGTCAGCGGCGCGGCGACGACTTCGACCCGATGCGCCTTGAGCAGCGGCAGCAGACGAAAATAGCTCGGATCGTCGACCGCCACGACGTCGCCCGGCTGGACGAGGAAGCGCATCGCGAGGTCGATCGCCTGGGTGGTCGAGTCGGTCAGCACGATCTGTTCCGGCGAAGCGACGACGCCGCGCTCGCCGAGCCGCACCGCGAGTTGGCGGCGCAGCGGTTCGTAACCGGCGGCCGAGTCGTAATGCGTCTTGCGGAAGGCGCGATCACGGGCGAGGTCGCGCAGCGCGCGCTGAATGCCAGCTTCCGGCATCCACGATTCGGGCAGCCAGCCCGAGCCCGGCTGCACGACGTCCGGGTCGGCGGCGAGCGCGGCGCGATGAGAGCGCAGCCAGTCGGCGACCGGCTCGCGCGGCTCGCACGTCTGCGCCAGCACCAGCGGCCGGGTCGGCCCGGCGACGAAGAAGCCGGCGCCGCGCCGCGCCGTCACTTCGCCTTCGGCGACCAGGCGCTCGTAGGCCTCGACCACCGTCGTCTTCGACACGGCGAGCGCGCTGGCGAGCGCCCTGACGGAGGGCAGGCGCGCGCCGGGCGCCAGCGCTCGGCTTTCGATGCGCGCCTTCAGCGACGCCATCACCGCGGCGACCCGCGTCGGCGCGCGCGCGACAGGCGAGCGTTCGAGCATCTGTATCCCCAATTGATCAGTACAGTTCAGCCAAATTGTATACAATTGTCTCTGGCCGCGCCAGCCGGATGCGGCGATCAGGGGGGCGAAAAAGGAGCCCGTCCCATGCGCCTCCCGTCCCAACTGACCGCTGCGTTCTTGTCCCTCGCGTTGTGGCCGTTCCGCGTCGCGGAAGCGCGCGCGACGCTAAGGCGGCTCGCCGCCCTCGACGCGCGCGCGCTCGCCGACATCGGCCTGACGCCGGCCGATCTCAACGACGCGACGGCGCTACCGCTCGCCGCCGATCCGGGGATTTTTCTCGCCGCGCGCGTGGACGGCCAGCGCGCGACCCGGCTCTGGCTCGGCGGACAGCCACGCCGCGTCTGGCGTCGATCGCGACTGGCGAGGACCGGCTCGTGAGTCGCCCGGCGGCGGCCGAGACCTTCGGCATGACGCTCGTCTTCGCCGTTGGCGGAGGCGCGTCGACGCCTCGCGAACAGCGGCGGCGCAAGCGCAAAGGCGCTGAATGAATAAGGGCCGCCTCGAAGGGCGGCCCGAGTCAGGGAGAACGTCCAAAAGGACATTGCGACGACCGTCGCGCCCCTGACCTACGCTAGACGTGCGACCGTCGTTTTGATGCGCGTCAATCGCGGCCAAGACGTCGCAGCGCTTGACCGGGCGGCCCGCAACCGCATAGTGGCGCCCGTCAGCCGGCCGGACGGCCGTCGCCTTCGGGCGGAGGAAAGTCCGGGCTCCATGCGGACACGGCGCCGGATAATGTCCGGCGAGAGCGATCTCAGGGACAGCGCCACAGAAAGCAAACCGCCGGCCTTTGGCCGGCAAGGGTGAAAGGGTGCGGCAAGAGCGCACCGCGTCGGCGGCAACGTCGGCGGCAAGGCAAGCCCCGCCGGGAGCAAAACCGAATAGGAGCGACGCGCGCGCCGCAAGGCGCGCAGGCCCCGTCCGCAGGTCAGTCGTTCGGGTTGGTTGCTCGAGGCGCCCGGCGACGGGCGTCCCAGAGGAATGGCCGTCACGTCGGCAGCCGCAAGGCTTCCGGCCATACAGAACCCGGCTTACAGGCCGGCTGGCGCTTTGAGGCGCAGAAGGCAGTAGGCAATAGGCAGTAGGCAGGCGGAGACGCGGCGTATAGTCCTACTGCCCACTGCCTGCTGCCCTTCTTTCGAGGCCCCATGCTCCACGCTCATTCGGTCATTCCCGCCGGACAATGGTCGGGCGCGCCGGTCGATACGGTGGTGCTCGATTTCGACGAGCGCTATCGCCGCCGCTTCGCCATGACCGGCGTGCGCGGGCTCGGCTTCCTGCTCGACCTGCCGGAAGCGGTGATGCTGCGGGCCGGCGATGGACTGAAGCTCGACGACGGCGGCATCGTCGAGGTGGTCGCCGCGCCGGAGCCGCTCGCCGAAATCCGCGCCGCCGATTCCGCCGCGCTGACTCGCGTCGCCTGGCACCTTGGCAATCGCCACCTGCCGACCGAGCTGACGAAACGGAGCCTGCGCATCCGGCGCGATCCGGTGATCGAGGAGATGGCGCGCGGGCTCGGCGCGCTGGTGGTCGCGATCGAAGCGCCGTTCAATCCCGAGGGCGGCGCCTATGTGCGCGCGGCCGGCGGCCATGACGATGATCATGATCACGACCACGGTCATGCGCACGACCACGATCATCGTCACGATCACGGCCACGATCGCCATGATCACGGCCATGACGATCATGACCACGGCCATGACCACAAACCCTGACGGCGACGCCTGGCGCGAGGCGCCGCTGCTGCTGTGGCTGTCGCCGGCCTTCCCGGTCGGCGCCTTCGCTTATTCGCACGGAATCGAATGGGCGTACGAAGCGGGCGACGTGACCGACGCCGCCTCGCTCGCCGCCTGGCTCGCCGACCTCGCCCGTTTCGGCGCGCCGCATCTCGATGCGGCGCTGTTCGCCCATGCGTTCCGCGCCGCCGCCGCAGCCGACTGGCCGGCGCTCGACGCGGTCAACGAACTGGCGGTCGCGCTCGCCGGCTCGGCCGAGCGGCGGCTGGAGACGACCGCGCAGGGCGCGGCGTTCCGCCTCGCCGCGCGCGCCGCCTGGGACTGCGAGGCTTTGGCGCGGCTCTCCGCCCGCGACGGCGAGCCGCTCGCCTATCCAGTCGCCGTCGCCGCCGCCGCGGCGGGCTGCGGCATGGCTCTCGCCCACGCGGCGGAAGCGTTCGTCGTCGGCCAATTCGCCAATCTCGTCTCGGCCGCGACGCGGCTGGGGATCGTCGGCCAGACCGCCGGGCTGAAGATTCTGGCGGGGATCTTGCCGGAGCTCTCCACGCTGGCGCGCGAGGCGGCGGGTGCGACGCTCGACGATCTCGGCGCCTGCGCGTTGCGCTCCGACATCGCCGCGATGCGGCACGAAACCCAATATTCGAGGCTGTTCCGCTCATGACGCAAACGCATTCGCCCAAGCATTCGCCATTGAGGGTCGGGATCGGCGGCCCGGTCGGCTCCGGCAAGACGGCGCTGATGGAGCAATTGTGCAAGCGGCTGTCGGGCGCCTACGAAGTCGCGGCGATCACCAACGACATCTACACCAAGGAGGACGCGCGCATCCTGGTCGAAGCCGGGGCGCTGCCGGCCGAGCGCATCATGGGCGTCGAGACCGGCGGCTGTCCCCATACCGCGATCCGCGAGGACGCTTCGATCAACCTGGCGGCGATCGACGACATGCGTCGCCGTTTCCCCGCGCTCGACCTCATTCTGGTCGAATCGGGCGGCGACAATCTCGCCGCGACCTTCTCGCCCGAACTCGCCGATCTGACCATCTACGTCATCGACGTCGCCGGCGGCGAGAAGGTGCCGCGCAAGGGCGGACCGGGTGTCACTCGCTCCGACCTTCTGGTCATCAACAAGATCGATCTCGCCCCTTACGTCGGCGCGTCGCTCGAAGTGATGGCGCGCGACGCGGCGCTGATGCGCAAGACGCGGCCCTTCGTCATGGCCAACATGAAGACCGGCGAAGGCGTCGACGCCGTGATCGCGTTCATCCGCGACAAGGGCGGGCTTTAACCGCGGCGCCCGGCTTTGGGAGGCCACCGGCGGCGGCTTGTATTGCCCGCGCGGCGCGTCTAAGAAACCGATCCCCGGCGCTCCGCGCGAACGGCTCCATAGCGAGGAAAATTCCCCACATGCGCTTTTCGACTCTCGTCACCGCGATCGCCTTCAGCGCGCTCACTTCCGGCGCGGCGTTCGCGCTCGACGCAGCCGAGCCGACGCCGGGTCCGGCGCCCGCGGCCGACGCCGCCGCCAAGGCGGCCAAATCGAGCGATTGCTACAAGCAGGCCGACCTCAAGAATTTGCACGGCGACAAACGCAGGCAATTTCACCACGAATGCATAAAGGCGCAATGAGCCGCCCTTGAACGACAGCGAAACATGCGATGGTCGGCGACGCCGGCCATGTCTCGTGAGCGCGGCGCATGGCTGAACTGCCCGCCATCGCCGCCGACGACGAGCGCCTCGCGGTCTTCACGACCATTCGCGATCTCTTCCGCTACGCCGTCAGCCGCTTCAACAGCGCCGACCTCGCCTATGGTCACGGCGCGACCAATGCATTCGACGAAGCGGCGTTCATCGTCCTCGAAGGGCTCAAACTGCCGATCGATGCGCTCGATCCGTTCCTCGACGCCCGACTGATCCGCGCCGAGCGCGTGCGGTTGCTCGCTTTGATCGACGCGCGCCTCGCCACGCGCAAGCCGGCCGCCTATTTGCTCAATCGCGCCTATATCCAGGGCGTGCCGTTCTATGTCGACGAGCGCGCGATCGTGCCGCGCAGCTTCATCGGCGAGTTGCTGTTTCACGGCCTCGTCGGCCCCGGCGCGCCGATCGACGAGCCGAGCGCGGTCGCGAGCGCGCTCGACCTCTGCGCCGGCGGCGGCTCGCTGGCGGTTCTCGCCGCGCGCGTCTTTACCAACGCAATGATCGACGCGGTCGAGCTTTCCGCCGACGCGCTGGCGGTCGCGCGCCGCAATGTCGAGGAGCACGATCTCGCCGATCGGGTGACGCTCCACCAGGGCGACCTGTTCGCGCCGCTCGGCGCCAAGCGTTACGACCTCATCCTCGCCAACCCGCCTTATGTCGACGCCGAGTCGCTCGCCGCCTTTCCGCCCGAATATGCCGCCGAGCCGCGATTGGCGCACGCGGGCGGGCGCGACGGGCTGGACATCGTGCGGCGCATCTTGGCCGAAGCGGGCGCGCATCTGACTGAGGAGGGCGCGCTGGTCTGCGAAGTCGGCCGCGCCCGCGCCCGGCTCGAGGCCGCCTATCCCGATCTGCCGTTCCTGTGGCTGGACGCGGAAGAAAGCGAGGCCGAGGGCGAAGTGTTCGTCCTGCGCGCGCGCGATCTCGCACCGCGCGGCAGGCGCGTCCGGCGCGGCTGAGCCTATTCCGCCGCTTCGCGCATCGCGGCGCGAATGACGGAGCGGAAGTCGTCGATGCTGACCAGCTTGCCGGCGCGCTCGACGTGCCAGAAGCTCCAGCCGTTGCAGGCCGGCAGGCCTTGGGCGAGGGCGCCGATCTTGTGGATCGAGCCGACCGCCGGTCCGAGCGTCAGCGCGCCGTCGACGCGGGCGAGCGCCCGATGGCGGCGCTGCGCGTCGAGCAGCGCTTCGCCCGGCTTGACCAGGCCCGCTTCGACCACGCTGGCGAAAGCGACGCGCGGTTCGCTGCGCTTGCTCGGCATCGCCGCGACCGCGTCGGTCGCGATCGGCTCGACGGCGTCGATTCGCGCCTGCGCCGCGGCGGCGTAGGCCGCGTCGCGCTCGAGACCGAGAAAATTGCGGCCGAGCCGCCGCGCGACTGCGCCGGTGGTGCCGGAGCCGAAGAACGGGTCGAGCACGAGATCGCCGGCGTTGGTGGCGGCGATCAGCAGCCGCTGCAGCAGCGCCTCCGGCTTCTGCGTCGGATGGGTCTTGCGTCCGTCGGCGTTCTTCAGCCGTTCGCCGCCGGTGCAGATCGGCAGGAACCAGTCGGAGCGCGCCTGGACGTCGTCGTTGCCCGCCTTCAACGCGTCGTAGTTGAAGGTGTAGGCCTTGGCGTCGGCGCTGCGCGCCGCCCAGATCATCGTCTCGTGGGCGTTGGTGAAGCGCCGGCCGCGGAAGTTCGGCATCGGGTTGGCTTTGCGCCAGACGATATCGTTCAAGATCCAGAAGCCGAGGTCCTGCAGGATCGCGCCGACGCGGAAGATGTTGTGGTAGGAGCCGATGACGACGATCGTCGCCTCGCGCTTCATCACCCGCCGGGTCGCGCCGAGCCAGGCGCGGGTGAACGAATCATAGGCGGCGAAGTCGGCGAACTTGTCCCAGTCGTCGTCGACGGCGTCGACCACGCTCTGATCGGGGCGCGACAGCGCGCTTTCGAGCTGCAGATTGTACGGCGGATCGGCGAAGACGAAATCGACGCTCGCCTCGGGCAACCGGCCAAGTTCGGCGACGCAGTCGCCGACGACGATCGCGTCGCGCGGCGCGGCGGCGGGCGTGGCGGGGCGCCACGCCTCGTTGCGTCCAGTACGCAGAACCTGAAGCTGGACGGGGAGGCGGGTCGCCCCGGCACGCGAACCACGCATTACGCAACTCACTTGACGCGACCGTCAGGGCGAACCGCTCCGACACGCGCGATCATGAGCATTTTAGGTAAAGGCGAAGTTAGGCCGGCCGAATCGCCGCTGTCTCGTTTTCGTACGGCTTGGCGGCGCTGAGAATCTTTATCGAATCAACGATTTCTAAAGATTCGTGACAGGGTCGCCGGCAAGCGCTGAGTCGCAGGCCAACAGCGCTATCGGCTTGAACGAGCGGCGGTGCAGCGGGCACGGCCCGAGACGCGTCAGCGCCGCGGCGTGTTCGCGGGTCGGATAACCCGCGTGGCGCGCGAAACCATAGCCCGGATGGACCGCGTCGAGCCGCGCCATCAGCGCGTCGCGCGCGACTTTGGCGACGATCGAGGCCGCCGCGATCGACAGCGACAAACCGTCGCCGCCGATGATCGGACGCGCCGGGCAGAGAAGGCCGGGCGGCGCATCGCGGCCGTCGATCACCGCATAGTCGGGCTTGACCGACAGCGCCGCGACCGCGCGCCGCATCGCCAGCAACGTCGCGCCGCGGATGTTGAAGCGGTCGATCTCCTCGACGCTGGCGAAGGCGAGCGAGACGGCGATCGCCCGGGCGTAGACGGCTTCCGCCAAGACTTCACGCCGCGCCGCGCTCAACGCCTTCGAATCGTCGAGGCCGTCGGGCAGATCGTCGGGATCGAGGATCACCGCGCCGACGCCGACCGGTCCGGCGAGCGGTCCGCGGCCGACCTCGTCGACGCCCGCGACCATTCGCCGCCCCTCGGCGATCAGCGCGCGCTCGTTGTCGTAAGTCGGCGCGCCCATCGGCGGTCAGCCGAGCGGGCCGTTGGCGAGCCGCGCGAGATCGAAGGCGATGACGTCGCCGATGAGTTCGACGAAGGCGTCGGCGCCGTGGTCGGCGGCGGCTTCGCCCTTGGCCGCCGTCGCCGATGCCGCTTCGCCGACCACGCCCTCCGGATTGAGGTCGCTCGCCATCCAGGCGAAGCCGAGTTGTTGCGCGCCGCGCAGCCGCTTGAACTCGGCCGCCATCGCCTCGCCCGCGCTGGCGAAATCGCGCGCGCGGTCCATCTTCACCGCGTCGGGGCGAAAGGCGAGGGTCAGCGAGGTCTCGGCGTCGCCGCCATGCACGCCGTAGACGCGCTCGCGCTCGGAGAACAGCCCGTCGGGATAGCCGAGCCGCCGCCAGCTCGCGTGCACGCACAGCATCGCATGGCGCGCGCGCAAGGCCAGCGCCGCCGCGTCGATCGCCGGCGCGTTGCCGCCGTGCGCATTGATGAAGACGAGCTTGCGGCAGCCGGCGCGCGCGACGCCGTCGCCGATCGCCGTCAGCACGCCGACCAGCGTTTCGAACGGCAGCGTCAGCGTGCCCGGATATTCGGCGTGTTCGTCGGAGGCGCCGATCGTCTGCGGCGGCAGGATCAGCACCGGCCAGTCGGCGGGGAGGCGCGCGATCGCGCGCTTCAGGCAGCCCTCGCCGATGAACGCGTCGGTCCCGACCGGCAGATGCGGCCCGTGCTGCTCGATCGCCGCGAGCGGCAGCGCCGCGACCGTCCCGGCCATGTCGGCGGCGGCGAAATCGCGCCACGACATCTCGGCCCAAAACCTGGTTGGCGGCATCGCTTATCCCCCATCGGCCGCAGCCGCATCGCCCCTCTCCCCGCTCGCGGGGAGAAGGGACGGCGCGGCCGCCTCTGGCTAGCTCCTGCCGCCCGCGTCGGCAAGCCGGCTCAAGGCTTCAGCGCCTCGTCGAGCAGCCGCGCCAACGCCTCCGGCTCGCGCGGGAAGCCGGCGCGGATCCACAAAGCCTGCAACTTCTTCAGCGTCGCGCCGATGCGCTGGCCGTGGGTGACGCCGCGCGCGACGACGTCGGCGCCGGTGATCGGCAGCGTCGGCTCCGGGGTCGCGGAGAGGAAGGCGCGCGCGCGCGCGAAGCGCCAATCGTTGGGTGGCGCGCCGCTGTCGGCGTGGAACAGGGCGAGCGCGTCGAGCGCGCCCTGGCGGTGGCGCTCGAACAGCAGCCGCCGCAATGCGCCGAGCCCCGGCGGCGTCTCGCCGTCGTGCAGGTCGGCGAGACCGCGGGCGACGACCGCCAGCCGCTCGGCCTCGGCGTTGGAGAGACGCAATCGTTCGCGCAGCCGTTCGGAATCCTCCTCGATCCGCACGCAGAGTGCGCCGAGGCGCAGCAGCGGGTCGGGCGCCGTTTCCGACGCCGCCTCGATCGCCGCGAGGCGGGCGAGGCGCGCCCAATCGGTCTGGCCGGCGACCAGCGGCTGAAGCAGTCCCGCTTCGCCAATCGCGGCGAGCGTTTGCGGCGCGCGCGGCGCGACGAACAGCTTCATCAGCTCGGCGCGCACCCGCTCGCGCGAAAGGATCGCCAGACCCTCGCGCTCGGCGATCGCGGCCTCGAAGCCCGCGCTGTCGAGCCGGCCGTCGCCGTAGCGGGCGGAGAAGCGGAAGAAGCGCAGGATGCGCAGGTAGTCCTCGCGGATGCGCAGGCGCGCCTCGCCGATGAAACGGACGCGACGGTCGACGAGATCGGCGAGCCCGCCGACGTAATCGTGCACGATTCCGTCGAGGGTGAGCGACAGGGCGTTGATGGTGAAGTCGCGCCTGAGCGCGTCGTCGCGGAAGTCGCGGCCAAACGCGACCTTCGCGTGGCGGCCGTCGGTGTCGACGTCGCGCCTGAGCGTCGTCGCCTCGATCGGCTTTCCCTCGATGATCAAGGTCACCGTGCCGTGGGCGAGGCCGGTCGGCGCGACGCCGAAGCCCGCGGCGCGCGCGCGCTTCATCACGACTTCCGGCCGCGCGGTGGTGGCGAGGTCGAAATCGCCGACCGCTTCGCCGAGCGCGAGGTCGCGCACCGCGCCGCCGACCAGTCGAGTCTCTTCGCCTTCGCCGTTTAGCGCCGCGAGCGCGCGGGCGAGCCGGCCGGTCTCGAGCAGGCGACGGTCGGCGAGCCGCCCGTCGCGCAAGCCGGGCAGGGCGTTCATTCGATCCGCCCCGGCACGAGAACGCCGTTTTCGACGCGGGCCGGGATGTAGACGCCTTGGCCGCGCGGCGCGAACAGCGATGCGCCGATCAGTCCGGCCAGCGCCGCCGCGAGGCCGGCGATCACCAGGGCCGCGACCCGGCTGCGCGTCCAATGCTCGATCGCCAGCGGCCAGCGCATCCTGAGCGCGAGATAGACCGCGAACAGCAGGAACGGCAGCAAGAACAGGCCGAGCGATTCGGCGATGGGGCGCCACATCAGGTGAACAGCCTCTCGTACAGATTTCGCAGGATGCCGGCCGTGACGCCCCAGATATACCTCTCGCCATAGGGCATTGCGTAGAATTTTCGCGTCCGGCCGCGCCATTGCCGCTCCTCCAGCCGGTGGTTGGCGGCGTCCATCAGGAAGGCGAACGGCGTCTCGAACGCGTCGGCGACCTCGTCCGGGTTGAGCGTCGGCGCGAAAGCGGGGTCGATCAGCGCCACCAGCGCCGTGACGCGATAGCCGGTGCCGGTGAGATAGGGGTCGAGCCAGCCGAGCGGCTCGACCAGGCTGGACGCGAGGCCGATCTCCTCGCGCGCCTCGCGCAGCGCCGTCTCGGCCGGCGTTTCGCCGGCGTCGATCTTGCCGCCGGGGAACGCGACCTGGCCGGAATGGCTGCGCAGATGCGCGGCGCGCAGGGTCAAAAGCACCGTCAACCCCTGCGGCCGCGGGATGATCGGCGCCAGCACCGCCGCCGGCCGCGCCGCCGCGACGGTCTGCGGATCGATCGTCAGGCCGTCGAGGGCGTGGTCGCCGCGTCTCGCCAGCAGCGAGGAATAGGCGTCGGCCGCCGGCTCGGCGGCGAGCCGCGCCCGCGCCAGGCGGCGCAGGCCGTCGACGGTCAACGCGCTCGGCGAGGGCGAATCGCTCACAGTCCCTCGATCTCGCTGGCGCGGGCGATGGCGAAAAACTGTCCGCCGCTGCGGACGCCGAACCAATCTTCGCCATTCATCGGCGCGACTTCTCCCAAAGCGACGAGATCGTAATAGAGCGCGCGCTTGACCAGCGCCCACAGATCGCCGCGCACCCGGACGTAGGGCTTGATCCCGTCGGCGGCGGCGCGTTCGAAGCGCAGCGGATGATCGGCGTCGACGGCGACGAAATCGTCGACGTTGGTGCGAAAGGCGAGCCGCCGCGCGCCCCCCGCTTCGCCGACCTCCATCTCGACGGCGACGAACGGCGCGTCGTCGACCGCGATTCCGACCCGCTCGACCGGGGTCACCAAAACGTGACGGTCAACGTCCTTGCGCAGGATCGAGGCGAACAGCCTGACCAGAGCCGGCCGGCCGATCGGCGAGCCGCCATAGAACCAGGTCCCGTCGGCGGCGATGCGCATGTCGATCTCGCCGCAATAGGGCGGATTCCACAGATGAACCGGCGCCGGGCCGCGGCCGCGCGCCGCCGCCGCCGCCGCTTCGGCGAGGCCGCCGAGAGCGCTTTCCGGCGCGTCGCCGGCCGCCACAATCTCGCGCTTGTTTGTGGGCAACAATCCCGTCCGTATGTTACGCCTTGTTTTCGGCAGGCGTCGCTTCAATCTAGTGCGGTCGCCGGCGAAGGGGAATTCGCCCGCGCCGCTCGCCTGATCCGCCGTTCGGCCAAAGGAGAGAGCATGACCGTCGCCGAACTCGACGCCAGCATGGTGAAGGCCGCCGAAGCGACGCTGGCGCGCGTCGCCGCGGCGCGCGAGGCGATCGGCGCAGTGATCTTCGGCCAGGAACGGGTGGTCGAGCAGGCGCTGGTGACGTTGCTCGCCGGCGGGCACGGACTGTTGATCGGCGTTCCCGGCCTCGCCAAGACCAAGCTGGTCGAGACGCTCGGAATCGTCATGGGGCTCGAGGCGCTGCGGGTGCAGTTCACCCCCGACCTGATGCCGTCCGACATTCTCGGGGCCGAGGTGATGGAAGAGGGCCTCGACCGCAGCCGCAGTTTCCGCTTCATCAAGGGGCCGATCTTCGCCCAGCTGCTGATGGCCGACGAGATCAACCGCGCCAGCCCGCGCACCCAGTCGGCGCTGCTGCAGGCGATGCAGGAACGCCATGTCACGGTCGCCGGGACGCGCCACGACCTGCCGGCGCCCTTCCACGTCCTGGCGACGCAGAACCCGCTCGAGCAGGAAGGCGCCTACCCCCTGCCCGAGGCGCAGCTCGACCGCTTCCTGATGCAGATCGACGTCGGCTATCCCGACCGCGACGCCGAGCGCCGCATCCTGATCGAGACCACCGGCGACAACGAGGCCAAGCCGAAGCCGGCGATGACCGCCGCCGAGCTGATGGCGGCGCAACGTCTGGTGCGGCGCGCGCCGATCGGCGAAAGCGTGGTCGAGTCGATCCTCGATCTCGTCCGCGCCGCCCGCCCCGGCGAAGGCGATCCGGAGCTCACCAAGCCGATCGCCTGGGGGCCGGGCCCGCGCGCCGCCCAGGCTTTGATGCTCGCCTGCCGCGCCCGCGCGTTGGTCGACGGCCGCTTCGCGCCGTCGCGCGACGACATCGCCGCGCTCGCCGAGCCGGTGCTGAAGCACCGCATGGCGCTGAGCTACGCCGCGCGCGCCGACGGCGAGACGATCCCCGCCGTGGTCGCGCGACTGGTCGCAAGAACGCTTGGCTGAGGCGATGGCGGCGTCGGCCTCCGAGCGACGCATCCGCCACGAGGCGTCGACGCTGGCGGCGCGCCTGCCGAGCCTCGTGGTGTCCGCGCGCCAGATCGCGCATTCGCTGCTGCACGGCGTCCACGGAAGACGACAGGCCGGGCCGGGCGAAACCTTCTGGCAGTTCCGCCCGTTCATCTCCGGCGAGCCGGCGGCGCGGGTCGACTGGCGCCGCTCGGCGCGCGAAGACCGCGCCTTCGTGCGCGAGCGCGAATGGGAGGCTTCGCACACGATCTGGATTTGGTTCGATCGCTCGCCGTCGATGACGTTCGCTTCGTCGCTCGCGCCCTGCGCCAAGGTCGACCGGGCCGCGCTGCTTGCGTTCGCGCTCGCCGATCTCGCCGTGCGCGGCGGCGAGCGCGCCGGGCTCATCGGTCTGACCCCGCCGCTCGCCGGACGCGACGTCATCGAGCGCTTCGCCGAGGCGGTGGCGGCCGAGGAGCGGCGCGGAATCGCCGCCGTCGGCCTGCCGCCGGCGGCGCCGCTCAAGCCGCGGACCAAAGCGGCGCTGATCGGCGATTTCCTCTCCGAGGCGTCGGCGGTCGAAGCGACGATCGCCAGCTTCGCCGCGAGCGGCGCCGAAGGTCAGGCGCTGATGATCGCCGACCCGATCGAGGAGACCTTTCCGTTCGAAGGCCACACCGAGTTCCTCGCCGCCGCGGGGCCCGACCGGTTGCGCGCGCCGCGCGCCCAGAGCTTGCGCGATCCCTATCTCGAGCGGCTCGCCGACCATCGCGAGGCGGTGCGCGCGGCCTGTACGGCGCGCGGCTGGGGCTTCGCCCTACACCGCACCGACGCCTCGGCGGCGCAGGCGCTGCTCGCTTTGCGGGCGCGTCTGGCCGGGCCAGAGCCGGCGCGCGCCGGCTGGAGCGTCTGAGATGCTGGGCCTGCCGCTCGCTTTCGCCGCGCCGGCGGCGCTCGCCGCGCTGGCGCTGCTGGCGGCGCTCTATCTCTTCCTCAAGGTGACGCCGCCGCGCCCGCGCGAGGTCGTCTTTCCGCCGCTGCGATTGCTGATCGGCCTCGACCGCAAGGACGCGACGCCGGCCAAGACGCCGTGGCCGCTGTTGCTGCTGCGCATCGTCGTGGCGGGGCTGGTGATCGTGGCGATGGCGGGGCCGATCTGGAACGCCTTGCCCGGCAAAGGCGACGGGCCGTTGCTGATCGTTCTCGACGACGGTTGGGCGGCGGCGCCGAGCTGGGAGCGCCGCGCAGCCTATGCGCGCGCCGCGCTCGAAGCGGCGACGCGCGCCGGGCGGCTCGTCGCGCTGGCGCCGACGTCGCAAGGCGGCCTGGAGCTCGCCGCGCTCGACGCGCCGCGCGGCGCGGATCGCCTGCGCGCGCTCGCGCCCGTTCCTTACCAACCGCAACGCCTGGCGACGCTGCCGCCGATCGCCCGTTTCCTCGCCGCCAACCCGCAGACCGAAGTCGTGTGGATCGCCGACGGGGTCGAGTTCGGCGGCGCGACGGCATTCGCCCACGCGCTTTCCGAGGCCGCGCGCGGCCACAAGCTGTCGGTCGTGCTCGACAAGACCACGGCGATCGCCATCGCCGGCGCCGACAATCTCGCCGGCGCGCTGCAGGCGCATCTCACTCGCGCCGGCGCCGACGGGCGGCGCGCGGGCGCCGTGCGCGCGCTCGACGCGCAGGGCCGGTCGGTCGGCGAGGCGTCCTTCGACTTCGCTCTGGGCCGCGCGACCGACGCGAAGTTCGATCTGCCGGTCGAGCTGCGCAATCAGATCGCCCGCCTCGTCGTCGCCGACGAATCCTCGGCCGGCGCGACCTGGCTGGTCGACGAACGCTCGCGCCGACGCCGCGTCGCGATCCTTTCCGGCGCGAGCGCCGACGTCGCCCAGCCGCTGCTGTCGCCGGCCTATTACATCACGCGCGCGCTCGCGCCCTACGCCGAGGTCCGCGAGGGCGGCGAGGCGGGCGGCGACACGATCGAAGCGCTGCTCGCCGAGAAGCCGTCGGTCATGGCGCTCGCCGATATGAGCGTGCCGCCCGGCCCGGCGCACGACAAGCTCGCCGCCTTCGTCGAATCGGGCGGCGTGCTGCTGCGCTTCGCCGGCACGCGGCTCGCCGCCGGCGACGACGACCTGACGCCGACCGCGCTGAGGCGCGGCGGCCGCACGCTCGGCGGCGCGCTGTCATGGGAGACGCCCAAGCATATCGCCGCCTTCGACAAGGAGAGCCCGTTCTTCGGTCTCGCCGCGCCCGACGAAGTGACGGTGTCGCGTCAGGTGCTCGCCGAGCCGGAGCCGGGGCTTGCCGGCAAGACCTGGGCGCGGCTCGCCGACGGCACGCCTCTGGTCACCGCCGCGCCGCGCGGCAAGGGACTCATTGTCCTCTTCCACGTCACCGCCGACACGACCTGGTCGAACCTGCCGCTGTCCGGCCTGTTCGTCGACATGCTGCGCCGGGTCGTCGCCCGCGCCGGGCCGGCCCCGGCCGAATCGAGCGCCGCCGAGAAGGCGAGCGGCGAGGCGACGCGCGCGCCCTATCGCACCCTCGACGGCTTTGGCGCGCTTGGGAGCCCGCCGGCCGAAGCCGCGCCGATCGGCGCCGATTTCGCCGGTCCTGGCGACGCGCGCCATCCGCCCGGCTTCTACGGCCCCGCCGATGCGCTCGAAGCGGTCAACGCCCTCGCGCCGGGCGCGGCGCTCGCGCCCGCCGATTACGGCGCCGTGACGATCGCCGCCGGCGGTCTCGACGTCGCCGAACCGCTCGATCTCAAGCCGTGGCTGCTGCTCGCCGCCCTCATCGGCTTCCTCGCCGACGGCCTCGCCAGCCTGTGGCTCGGCCGCCCGCCGCGCTTCGCTAAGCCCGCCGCCGCGGCGCTCGTCGTCATCGCCGCGCTGGCCGGGGCGGCGATCCCGGCGCCGCAGGCGCGCGCGGCCGACGCGCCGATTTCGGCCCGCGACGCCGACGCGGCGCGCCAGACCCATCTCGCTTACGTCGAGACCGGCGACGCGACGGTCGACGAGACCACGCGCCTCGGCCTCGTCACGCTGGCGCGGGTGCTCGGCGAGCGCACCTCGGCGCAGATCGCCGATCCGATCGCCGTCGATCCCGCCCGCGACGACCTCAGCTTCTATCCCCTGCTCTATTGGCCGATCGTCGCCGGACGGCCGCAGCCGCCGCCCGCCGCGGTCGCGCGCGTCGCGTCGTTCATGAAGGACGGCGGCACGATCGTCTTCGACACCCGCGACGCGCTGAACCAGAGCCCCGATGGCCGGCCGACGCCGGAAGGCCTGTGGCTGCGCACGCTGCTCGCCGGCGTCGACGTGCCCGAACTGGAGCCGGTGCCGCGCGACCACGTCGTCACCAAGACCTTTTATCTCATCGACCGCTTCGTCGGCCGCACCGAGGACGGCCAGACCTGGATCGAGGCTTTGCCGCCGCCCGATCCCAATGACCGCATCCCGCGTCCGGCGCGCGCCGGCGACAGCGTGTCGCCGATCGTCGTCACCTCGAACGACCTCGCCGCCGCCTGGGCCTCCGACCCCGAAGGGCGTCCGCTCTATCCGCTGATTCCCGGCGGGCCGCGCCAGCGCGAAATGGCGCTGCGCGGCGGCGTCAATCTGGTGATGTACACGCTGACCGGCACCTACAAGGCCGATCAGGTCCACGCCAAGGACCTCCTCGAAAGGCTGTCGCATTGAACGCGTGGTCGATCGCCTTCGCCCCGCCGCTGCCACAAGCCGCGATGATCGCGCTCGCCGTCGCGGCGCTGGCGATGGTGGCGCTGACGGCGTGGCGGCGCCCGAGCGCGGCGGCGCTGCGGGCGCTCGCCTGTGCGTTGCTGTTGCTCGCACTCGCCGACCCGTCGCTGGTGAAGGAAGATCGCCGGCCGTTGAAGGATGTGGTCGCGCTGGTGGTCGATCAGTCGGAGTCAAACCAGATCGGCGAACGGCCGCGCCAGACCGCCGCGGCGCGCGCCGAGCTCGAAAAGCGTCTCGCCGCGCTCGACAATGTCGAGGTCCGCGTGGTCGAGACGCCGCGCGGCGACCCCGACAATCGCGGCACGCAACTGTTCGCCGCGCTGCGCTCGGCGCTGGCCGATACGCCGCCGGAGCGGGTCGGCGGCGCGGTGCTGCTCACCGACGGCAACGCCAACGACATTCCCGCTGCGCCCGGCGCGCTCGGCTTCGACGCGCCGGTGCACGTACTCGTCACCGGCCATGAAGGCGAGCGCAACCGCCGCATCGAGCTGATCGAGGCGCCGCGCTTCGGCATCGTCGGCAAGGACCAGACGATCGTCGCGCGAATCGTCGATTCCAACGACCAGGGCGAGCCGGCGACCGTTACCGTGCGCCGCGACGGCCAGACGATCGCGACGCTGGACGCCGAGGTCGGACAGGACCTGCAGATCAAGGCGCCGATCGACCACGCCGGCCCCAATGTCGTCGAACTCGAAGTCGCCCCGGTGAAAGACGAGATCACCGACCGCAACCGCAAGGCGGTCCTCGCGATCGAGGGCGTGCGCGACAAGCTGCGCGTGCTGCTGGTGTCGGGCGAGCCGCACCAGGGCGAGCGCATGTGGCGCAACCTGCTGAAGTCCGACGCCAACGTCGATCTGGTCCATTTCACCATCCTGCGCCCGCCGGAGAAGGCCTCCGACGGCACGCCGATCAACGAGCTGTCGCTGATCGCCTTTCCCGTCGCCGACCTGTTCGGTCCGAAGATCAAGGATTTCGATCTCATCATCTTCGACCGCTATTCGAGCCAGGCGATTCTGCCGCGCTTCTATCTCGACAACGTCGTCGCCTATGTCCGCAACGGCGGCGCGCTGCTGATGGCCGAGGGGCCGGCCTACGGCACGCCGGACGGACTGTTCGCCACGCCGCTCGGCGCGATCGCCCCGGCCCGGCCGACCGGCGAGGAGTTCGACGAGCCCTTCCGCGCCGAGATCTCGCCCGACGGCGCCAAGCATCCGGTGACGCGCGGCCTCGCCGGCGCCGACGCCGACCCGCCCGCCTGGGGGCGTTGGCTGAGGCAGATCGGCGGCGAACCGACCGGCGGATCGACGCTGATGCAGGGCGTCGGCAATGCGCCGCTGCTGGTGCTGAACCGGGTCGACAAGGGGCGCGTCGCGCTGCTGCTCTCCGACCAGATGTGGCTGTGGGCGCGCGGCTTCGACGGCGGCGGCCCCTATCTCGACCTTCTGCGCCGACTCGCCCATTGGCTGATGAAGGAGCCCGACCTCGAGGAGGAGGCGCTGCGCCTGCGCGCCAACGGGCGCGACCTGACGATCGAGCGCCAGAGCCTGAAGGGCGAAGTCCCGCCGGCGACGGTGACCGGCCCGGACGGCAAGACGACGAGCGTGCAGCTCGCGCCGGCGGCGCCCGGCCTGTCGCGCGCGACGTTCACCGTCGACGAGGACGGGCTTTATCGCGCCAGCGACGGCGAGCATGTCGCGCTGGCGGTGGTCGGGCCGCAAAACCCGGTCGAGTTCCAGGACGTGGTGTCGACGCCGGAGAAGCTGAGGCCCCTCGCCGAGGCGACCGGCGGCGGCGTCCATCGTCTCGCGCGCGGCGCCGAGGATGCGATCACGCTGCCGCGCGTCGTGGCGATGCAGCCCTCGCCGAGCTATTCCGGCTCGGACTACATCGGGATCAAGCGCGCCGGCGCGAGCGCGCTGATCGGCGTCCGGCAGACGCCGCTCGCCATCGGCTTCCTCGGCCTGGCGCTGCTGCTCGGCGCGCTGGTGTGGGTGTGGCGGCGCGAAGGCGGCGGCGCAACGCGTTAACCATTGGCCGCGAACGCCTTTCGCCCGATGCGGGCGGCCAAGGCGCGCTTTTCGACGAAATTGCGAAAAATGCGACCGATCTTCCCAAACGTAATTTTGGGAATGTTGGCTTACCAAACGGCAGGGGCGCCTCGCAGCGGAGCGATCTCGATCGATCCGAACGCCCTTCACGCTCAGCGCCGGGGTCAGTCGAAATGTGGGTCAAGCTCGAAGGCAAGCGCAGATCCGAGGGGCAGAAATTCGTCGTCCGCTGCGCCTCAGAGGCCGCCGGCCAGAAAGTGATCGAGGAGCGCTCGGCCGTGGGCGCCGCCGCGGCTCGCCGGGCCGCCGAGATGCTCGGCGGCAGTCTCAACGTCACCGCGACAGTCTACGGCGCCGACGCCGAGGGCGAGTTCATCTACGGCGTCTATGAACCCTCGGACGGCGCCAGCGAAGCCAGCAGCCCGGTCATCAAGCGCCTGTTCGCCGAATCGGCCGCCGCGTCGCTGACGTTGAAGGACCAGTTGATCGCCGACATCCCCGAAGACTCGATTCGCGGCTTCGCGTCGCTGGCCGCCTCGCTCGGCTACCTCGCCACCCAGCACAAGCAGGCGAAGCGTTCCGGCGCGCCGCGGATCGGCTACGCGACGCTGTTCCGGATCTTTTGCGGCGACGGAGAGCCGGGGATCTTGAGCCTGCCCGCCAACGAGGCGACGCTGGCGCTGCTCAGCCGCAAGCTCAGCGAAACGCCGGGCTGGCTGTGGCTGAGCGAATTGGAGGGCCTGGGCGTCGCCGAGCAACAGGCGATCAACCCGCGCGTCACGCCCGGCAAGGTCACGCTCGACATCGACGGCGAACTGCGGGTGCTGCGGCCACGCACCGTCTTTCGCGGCGTCGCGCCGGGCAGCGGCGGGCAGTTCATGCTGATCCTGCAGGGAACGCGCCGCGTCGACCCGCCGCATGGCGTCGTCATCGACAGCGTCGGCCTTGTCTATCGCGAAGCCGACGAAGCCGAAGTGGTCGGGCTGACGCGCCATCTGCTGCAAGAGGCCGACCCATTCAAGAATCGCGTCGTGCTGGTCAATCGCGACGTCTGGACCGTGCGTTCGCGCATTTCCGACCGCTCCTGGGCCGACATCATCCCCAACGGGCGGACCAAGGAAGAGCTGGACTTCATCACCGCCTCGATTCGCAATCGCGAAATGCTGAAGGCGGAAGGGCTGACGATCAAGCGCGGCCTGCTGCTGTCGGGACCGCCCGGCGACGGCAAGTCGACGGCGATCGAATGTTTCGCCAACGGCGTCGCCGGCGAGGCGACGATCCTCTTCGTCGAGGCGGTCGACCGGATTCGCGCGATCTACCAACTCGCCCAGGCGCTGTCGCCGGCGGTGGTGATCCTCGAAGACCTCGACCTGATGACCAAGGGGCGCCAGAACCCGAATTCCTTCACCGTCAAGGACGACTTGACCGGCGAGCTTCTGCAGGTGCTGTCGGGAACCTCGGCCTATCCCGACGTCATCACCATCGCCACCACCAATTACTTCGAGGCGATCGACCTGGCGCTGTCGCGCCGCGCCGGCCGCTTCGACGCCCATGTCCGCATGGGCTATCCGACCGACGACGAGAAGCTGCGCGTCCTCGAGCTCTATCTCGATCGTTTCAGCGTCTCGGACAAGCTGACCCGCCGGCGTCTGCAGATGGCGCTGGCGAGGGAATTCGGCCACCTGCAACTCGTTCCCGCGCACATCGAGGAATTCGTCAAGGCCGGCGTCAAGCGCGCCCGGCTCGCCCATCGCGCCGCCGAATATTCGGATTTCGAACCGGGGATCGAGGGGATCAAATCGATCGCGATTCCGAAGCCGACCCCGCAGGCGGGCGCCGGCGCCGCGCTCGCCGAGGCGCTGTCGCTGTTGCAGAAGCTCGAGCAGGGCGAACGGCCGCCTCAGGCCGTAACGCCGACGGGCTGGCCGGAGCCGATGCGGCCGGTCCTGTCGCAGTTGCCCTGAAGGTCGGGCGGCGGGGGTCCGTTTCCCCGGCGCCCGCTCCGCCCTTGCCGCCGCCGCATCGCGCCGATACTGAGTTCTGATCCTCGATGGGAGGGATCATGAACAAGGTCTACGCGAGCGCCGAGGACGCCCTGGCCGGCGTTCTCAGGGACGGCATGACGATCATGTCGGGTGGGTTTGGCCTCTGCGGCATCCCCGAGACCTTGATCGAAGCGTTGCGCCAGTCGGGCGTCAGAGACCTGACCGTCGTCTCCAACAACGCCGGCGTCGACGGGATCGGCCTCGGCCTGTTGCTCGAGTCGCGGCAGATCCGGAAAATGATCTCGAGCTACGTCGGCGAGAACAAGATCTTCGCCGCGCAATACCTCGCCGGCGAGCTCGAGCTGGAGTTCAATCCGCAGGGCACGCTCGCCGAGCGCATCCGCGCCGGCGGCGCCGGCATTCCCGCCTTCTTCACCCGCGCCGGCGTCGGCACGATCGTCGCCGAGGGCAAGGAAATCCGCGATTTCGACGGCGAAACGTTCGTGATGGAGACCGGCCTCACCGCCGACGTTGCGCTCGTCCACGCCTGGAAAGGCGATAGGGAAGGCAACCTCGTCTACCGCAAGACCGCGCGCAACTTCAATCCGCCGATGGCGACGGCGGCGAAGCTGACCATTGCCGAGGTCGAGCGTCTCGTCGAGGCGGGCGAACTCGACCCCGACGCCATCGCGACCCCAGGCGTCTACGTCAAACGCATCGTCGCCGTTCCCGACGCGCCGAAGCGCATCGAGCAGCGAACGTTGCGCAAGCGCGACGCGGCTTGAGGAGAGACCGGCCATGGCCTGGACCCGCGAGCAGATGGCGGCGCGCGCCGCCAAGGAGCTGAAGGACGGTTTCTACGTCAATCTCGGCATCGGCATTCCGACGCTGGTGTCGAATCACATTCCCGCCGGCGTCAGCGTGCAATTGCAGAGCGAGAACGGCATGCTTGGCACGGGGCCGTTTCCCTTCGAGGGCGAAGAGGACGCCGACCTGATCAACGCCGGCAAGCAGACGGTGACCGAGCTGCCGACGACCAGCTACTTCTCCAGCGCCGATTCCTTCGCGATGATCCGCGGCGGCCACATCGATCTCGCCATCCTCGGCGCGATGCAGGTCTCCGAGGAAGGCGACCTCGCCAACTGGATGATCCCCGGCAAGATGGTCAAGGGCATGGGCGGAGCGATGGACCTCGTCGCCGGCGTCAAGCGCATCGTCGTGGTGATGGAGCACGCCGCCAAGGACGGAGCGAAGCTGCTGCATCATTGCACGTTGCCGCTGACCGGCCGGCGCGTGGTCGATCTCGTCATCACCGATCTCGGCGTGTTCGTGATCGACAAGCACGGCTACCGCGGCATGGCGCTGATTGAGCTCGCGCCGGGCGTTGCGCTCGACGAGATCGCCGCCAAGACCGAGGCGACTTACCGCGTGGCGCTGGCCTGACCGCCGCGCCCGCGCCTCACGCCGGATCGACGTTGGGGATCCGCGCGCGGTCGTACGGCGTCGCCTCGTAAACCAGTTTCACCCAGTTGGCGTAGAGTTGCGCGGTGTGGCGCCAGCGATTGACCGGCGCTTTCGTCGGGTCGTCGCCGGGGAAGTAGTGCAACGGCAGCGGCGTCGCCGGATCGACCGCGCGGTCGCGCAGATATTCGTTGCGCAGCGAATCGGTCTCGTATTCGGGGTGGTTGAGGACATAGGCGCGGCGCGGAAAGCGGCGGCCCGCCTCGCCGAACGGCTCCGATTCGACCAGGATGTTGGGGCCGGTCTCCTCGGAGACGGCGACGACTTCCAGCCCCGGGCGCTTGGCGATCGCCTGCCTGTCGGGGTTCTTCCAGCGCGACACCGGGGCCGAGAATTCGTCGGGAAAGCCGAACAGCAGGCCGGTCCTATCCTCGAGCACGCGATGGTGGAAGAGGCCGCTGGTCTTGCGCTCGCCCTTGATGCTCTCGACGTCGTGGAAGTGCTTGAGCGCCGCCTTGGCGCCCCAGCACAGATAGAGCGACGAGAACACGTGGCTCGCCGACCAGTCGAGAATCTCCTGCACCTCCGGCCAGAAGGCTTCGTCGCTGACCCGCGGTTCCAGCGCATTGACGCCGGTGACGATCAGGCCGTCGAACTTGTCGGCCCGGATATCGCTCAGCGGATTGTAGAACTTGACGATGTGCTCGGCCGGCGTGTTGCGGCTCTTGCGTCCGTTGCGGACCGCGCGGACGTAGCCGTCGGTGGCGACGAAGGTCAGATTGACCTGCAGCGGCGTGCTGCCGAGCCACGCGGCGAGCTGGCGCTCGGTCGTCATCTTGTCGGCCATCAGGTTGAGGATCGCGATGTGCAGCGGGCGGATGTCCTGATGCAGCGCGCGGCCCTGGTCGATCGCCGCGCCGCTGGCGAGCGTGGGCAGGAACGGGTGGGCTTCCTCGGAAGCGACAATGACCGGCACGAGAACCTCCTGAGCGCGCGACGACAAAACGCGCGAACTTCGCCACGGCGACCGCCGGCGACGAAGTCGCCTGCCAGGATCACAGCGCGGAGGCTTTGAGGGGGCTTCCTGATCTGTGACGCTTTAGCTGTTGGTGACGCGGCAGCAAGCTGATCCTGTCAAATCCCGCGGGTCGACGCTGGTTGGGCGTCGAACGCCCGAGACTTAGGGGCCGGGGGCCGGGCCGTCAAGGCGATCGCCGCTTGGCCAAGTACTTGACCAAGTCGCGCTCGCGCCTATCTTATTGAGGATTCACCATCCCCGAGGCGCGCCATGACCATCATTGTCAATATCGGCGAAGCCAAGACCCGGCTGTCCGAGCTCGTCGCCAAGGTCGAGGCGGGCGAGGACGTCGTGATCGCCCGCGACAATCGTCCGGTGGCGCGGCTCGCGCCGCTCGCCGAGCAGGCGCGCGCCCGCGCGATCGTCGAAGAGACTTTGGCGGCGCGCGACGCTAACCCGAACCGTCGGGCGAGCCGAGAAGAAATCCTTGCCTGGCGACACGAAGGCCATTCTCGCTGATGACCATTGTCGTCGATGTGTCAGTTGCAGCCGCCTGGTACCTCGCCGATGAAGAGAACCGCGCGGCCGACGATGTCGCCGGACGTTTGACGGCGGAGCGCGCGGTTGTTCCTAGCCTCTTTCGTCACGAACTGCGAAACGTGCTCCTGACGGCCTTCCGTCGCGGGCGTTTGTCGCAGGAAGAATACTTCGACAATGTCGTGCAGGCCGAACGCCTTCCGCTCGTCGACTGCGGCGGCGGCGACGCGCTGCGGATCGCCGAGCTCGCGGTGAGGCGGCGCCTCACCGCCTACAACGCGGCCTATCTGTCGCTGGCGATCGAGGAACGCGCCGAACTGGCGACGTTCGACGCCGCGCTTGCCGCCGCTGCGCGGCTCGAGCAGGTCAAGGTGATCGGCGCCGCTCCGTGAGCCGCCCGACCGCGTCGCAATCGGCCGGTCCGTGCCGAGCGTTTCAATTTTCACGCCGCCGTGAAGGGCTTGCTAAGCCCGCCCGGCGCCTTCCGCCCGCGTTGAGGGTTCATTCACCAATTTGAGGCCAAATGGGTCCAGTCAGTTTCGACGATGCCCGCCCGTCGTCCGAAAGGTCGAGCCATGTCGCCTCGCGTGCTCCTGCTCCTCGCCCTCGCCGGCGCCGCGCCTGCGGCGACGCTCGCTGCGCCCGCTTCGGCCCCGCCGGCGATGCTCACGGTCACCATCGACCAGGCCAAGGTCGCGCAGCTTCCGGCCGGCACCCGCACGTTGGTCGTCGGCAATCCGGCGATCGCCGACGTGACGATGCTCAAAGGCGGCGCGGCGATGGTCGTCACCGGCAAAGGCTACGGCCTGACCAACCTGATTGCGCTCGACGCCCAGGGCAATATAATCGACGAGAAGAGCATCGCGGTCGAGGCGGCCAAGGCGGTCCTCGTGGTGCAACGCGGCAACGAGCGCGAGTCGTACTGGTGCAACCCGCTCTGCATGCCGACGGTCCAGGTCGGCGATGACAACACCGCGTTCACGACCGCCAGCGGCCAAGTCACCGCCCACAGCTCGCTCGCCGGCGGCGCTTCCGCCAGCAAGCCGAGCAACTAACCGACAGCGCCCGGCGACGCAGCGATGCGCCGCCTGATCGTCGAGGAGCCGCACTCGCGCGCGGCCGTCTGGAGTCTGCGGACGGCTGTGTTCGCGCTCGCCGCCGCCGCCGTCGCGGTCGGGCTGGCGCGGTTCGCTGGCGTCGACGCGGGGGCCGCCCTCACCGTTTTCGCCGCCGCGCTGACGCTGGCATTTCTCGCTCTCCTGCTCGCCGGCTCGGCCGGCGTGGTCATCTGGCGCACCGGCCGACGAGGCGCCGGTCAGGCCGCGTTCGGCTGCTTTCTGTCGCTCGCGCTGCTCGCCTACCCTGCCTACCTGGCCGCGATCGCGCTGCCGCTGCCGATGATCGCCGACGTGACGACCGACTTCGCTTCGCCGCCGGCGTTCATGATCTCGGCCAAGGCGCGCGCGGCGCGGGCGGGCCAGACGCCGCCGGCCTGGGACTCCGCAGACAAGCCGTTGCAGCAGGACGCCTATCCCAAGGTGCAGCCGATCCTGGTCGACCTCGAGCCGACGCAGGCCTACCAGCTCGTGCTCAGGGTGGCGAAGGACCTCGGCTGGAAGATCGTCGATTCCAATCCGCCGAACCTGCGCGTCGACGGCGTCGCGCAGATCGAGGCGATCGCCCGCTCGCCGGTGTTCGGCTTCGCCGACGACATCGCGGTGCGCGTGCGGCCGCTCGCCTCGCAGACGCGCATCGACCTGCGCTCGGTGTCGCGTGTCGGCCGCCAGGACTTCGGCGCCAACGCGCATCACTTCGAGCATTTCGCCGCCGCGGTGCAGGACGCGCTGCAAGAGCCGTGAACCTCAGGCGCGGCGGAACCGCGCCTCGAGCGCGATCGCGCCGTCGCTCGAGGCCAGGCCGCGCTCGGCGAGGTCCTCGAGATGGGCGAGCGTCGACAGGCGCGCTGCGGCGACGAGCGCCGGCGCGAGGCCGGGGTAGACCCGCGCGACGATCTCGGCGACGCTCGCCTCGCCCGCCTCGAGCCGCGCCAGGATCGCCGCCTCGCGCTGGCGGCGGTGGCTGATCAGCGCGCGCGCGGTGCGTTGCGGTTGGCGCACCGGTCCGCCGTGGCCGGGCCAGTAGATCGCCTCGCTGCGCCGCGCCACCTTTTCCAGCGACGCGAGATAGGCGCGCATCGATCCGTCCGGCGGCGCGATCACCGAGGTCGACCACGCCATCACGTGGTCGCCGGAGAACAGCGCGTTCTCCTCGACGAGCGCGAAGCTGAGGTGGTTGGCGGCGTGGCCGGGCGTGGCGACCGCCTCGAGGCTGAAGCCGCGTCCGGCGACGCGCGCGCCGTCCTCGAGCGCCTCGTCGGGCGCGTAATCGAGCGCATGCGCGGCGTCGGCGCGCGTCGGCGCTGCGGCGGCGACATGGGGGCGCGCGCCGACGATCGGCGCCCCGGTGAGCTGCTTCAGCAGCGCCGCGCCGCCGGCGTGGTCGCGGTGGCTGTGGGTGACGACGATGCGCGCGACGCGCTCGCCCGGGATCGCCGCCAGCAGCGCGTCGAGATGGGCCGGGTCGGCCGGACCGGGATCGATGACCGCGACTTCGCCTTCGCCGACGATGTAGACGCAGGTGCCGGTGAAGGTGAACGGCGAGGGGTTGGGGGCAATGATCCGGCGCACGCGCTCGCTGAGCCGCGTCAGGCCGCTCGGCGGCCTCTCGGCGCCCCCCGCGGGCGGCAGATCGTTCGACGGCTCAGCCAAAGGTCGGTCCCAAGCCAGAGGCCGCGCGGCTTGTTCGTCGCGGCGGGCTTGTCTATACCGGCTGCGGTCGCCGAACGCGATCCCGCCGGGGGGAAACGACGCCGGCGGTTACGGGAGAGGACCTGCATGACCGACCGTCCGAATGCGACTTTTGTCCCGGCCGCCAAGCCGGCGGGCGCGCGTCTTCGCGGCGCGGCGCTGGCGTTTCTGGGCGCGCTCGTCCTCGTCGTCTCGGCCAAGGTCGAGGTTCCGTTCTATCCGGTGCCGATGACGCTGCAGACGCTGGCGGTGCTGACGCTCGGCGCCCTGTTCGGCGCCCGCCTCGCCGCGGCGACGGTCGCGCTCTACCTCGGCGAAGGCCTGATCGGATTGCCGGTGTTCGCCGGCGCCGCCGCCGGGCCCGCCTATCTCGTCGGGCCGACCGGCGGCTACCTGGTCGGCTTCCTGCTCGCCGCGGCGCTGGTCGGCGCGCTCGCCGAGCGCGGCTGGACGCGCGGCTGGCTGCTGGCCCTCGCCGCGATGGCGCTCGGCCATGTCGTCCTGTTCGCGACCGGCTTCGCCTGGCTGGCGCTGGCGCTGGGCGCCGGCAAGGCCTGGGCGGTCGGCGTCGCGCCGTTCTACGCGGCGACCGTCGCCAAGACGCTGCTCGCCGCGGCGCTGGCGATCGCCGCGCGTCGATTCGCGCCGCGCGGGAGCGTCGGCTGAGCGGCGCGAGCCGATCCGCTTCCGCGGCGCGCGCCGCGCCTTCGGGCCGCGCCGCCTTCGCCCGCTTCGTGCCGCTGACCACCCGCTGGAACGACAACGACCCCTACGGGCATCTCAACAACGTCGCCTATTATGCGTTCTTCGACGCGGCGGTGAACGCGATCCTGGTCGAAGCGGGGCTGCTCGACCCCGCGTCGAGCCCGGTCATCGGAATCGTCGCCGAAAGCAACTGCCGCTTCCACTCGGCCCTGTCGTTTCCCGATCCGATCGAGGTCGGCCTCGCGGTCGATCATCTCGGCCGCTCCTCGGTGCGCTATCGACTGGCGGCGTTCAAGGCGGGAGCGGCGCAGGCGAGCGCGGAGGGGCGATTGACCCATGTCTATGTCGAGCGCGCGACTGGCCGGCCGACGCCGATTCCGGCGGCGCACCGGCGGCTGATGGAGACGATGACGCTGCCTTGAGCGCGCGTCGCCGCGCCGGCGCGGCTCATGCTATCTTTACGCGCGAGCGCTAGAGTTCGAGCGCGGCGTAAAGCCGCCAGCGAATGGTCGAGGTTAAAATGGCGAGGAAAGTCCTGCCGGTCATCATGTGCGGCGGCGCCGGCACGCGGGTGTGGCCGGAATCGCGCGAATCGATGCCGAAGCAGTTCATCCCGCTGATCGGCCCGTCTTCGACCTTCCAGCAGGCGATCAAGCGGGTCGACGCGCCGATGTTCGACGAGCCGGTGGTCGTCACCAACCGCGACTATCGCTTCCTGGTGCGCGAGCAGCTCGACGAGATCGGCGCCAAGGCGCAGATTGTCATCGAGCCGGCGCGCCGCGATTCCGGCGCGGCGGTGGCGATCGCCGCCGAGATCGGCGCGGCGCGCGACCCGCAGACCGTCGTCGCCGTCTTCGCCGCCGACCATGTCGTGCTCGACCAGAAGGGCTTCCTCGCCGCCTGCGCCACCGCCGCCGAAGCCGCCGCCGCCGAGGGCGCGATCGTCACGCTCGGCGTGACGCCGACCGAGCCGGCGATCGGTTACGGCTACATCCGTCCCGGCGATTCGCTCGGCGTTCGCAACGCGCGCCGCGTCGCGGCCTT